>CANDRW010000016.1 GCA_947388675.1 uncultured Clostridium sp.
AAACCTAAAAAAATAGCAGTGCATCCTAAAAGACTACACTGCTCATTATTTATTTTTTATAAATTTGTTGTTCCATCATTATTATCAAATGGAATAAATTTATTTACCATGCTTGTATTTAAATCTATTTCTTCATGTGTTGTTCTATACTCATCAAATGATAAGCTAATCTTATTATCTATTAGTTCTTCAACTTCTTCTTGTGAAGCATGTTCTGCCAAAACTAATTCACTAACTAAAATTTGTTTTGCATTGGAAAGCATTTTCTTTTCTCCTGTTGATAGTCCTTTTTCTTTTTGTTTGAAAGCTAAATTTCTAACAACATCTGCTATTTCATATACATCTCCACTTTTCATTTTTTCCATATTATCTCTATATCTTTTATTCCAATTTTGAGACATTTCTGTTTCATCTTCTCCCAAAATAGAAATAACTTTTTCAGCTTCTTCTTTACCTATTATATTTCTAACACCAATTTGTTCTGCTTTTGCAGTTGGAACCATTACTTTTACTTCTCCTGGCATTTTAATAATATAATAAGCTTGGTTTTCTCCTAAAATATTTTTTTCTTCTATCGCATCTATTGTTCCAGCTCCGTGCATTGGGTATACAATTTTATCACCTACATTAAACATGTAAGTCCTCCTTTCCATTTGCTATATGTATATTAGTTAGTTAAGAAAGGGATTGTCTCTTCTTAAACCACATCTCTATTATACTACAAATTTTGGCAAAAGTCAAAGCCTTTTCAAGCACTTTTTTCCTATCATTCCTGTAATTTCCTTTGTTGGCAAGCTTTTCCAAGGTTTTATATTTTTTTAACTTTTTTATACAATATCTTATTTACTAGTAGAACCAAATCCTCCTGTTCTTTCTCCTTCTGCATTGTCATTATCTACTACTTCAAATTTTTGGAAAATGGCTTGTCCTATACATTCTCCTTTTTTGATTTCAATATCTTCTGCTTTAATGTTGAAAAAGCCAAACATAAAGTGTCCATCATTATCTGAATTCCCATAATAGTCTGCATCTATAATTCCTACACTATTTGCCATAACTAATCCTTTTTTCTTTGGATTAGAGCTTCTATTACAAAGCATCATATACTCATTTTCTGGCATATATGCTTTTAATCCTGTTTTAATTAAAGTTGGTGCTTGTCCTAGCTTAAATGCTGGTACAATACAGTCTTCTGCTGCTTCTATATCATATCCTGCTGAATATCTTGTTTTTCTCACTGGCATATGAATGTCATTATTTTCAAATCCTTTTGCTACTTCAAATCCTCTTACTTTTTCCATTTTATTTTCATCCTTTCTATTGCATTTTTTGCCATTATATCATAAGTTTTTGGAAAAAGGAACTCTTTTTCAAAACAAAGGAGAACCTTTTTCAAGGTTCCCTTAAAAGGTAGGTTATATTCAAATCAGATTATTTTAATCCACCAATAGTAGTAGTTGCAGTTGCTTCTGCAAACTCAATAGTTACTAATGTTGCACCTTTCGCTATTTCTGTTTTTATTGTAGCATTTTTTCCATTAAGATTAAATGCTTTCATATATTGATTAATCAATTCTTTTTCAGCATTTGTTGCTGTTGTGAAAGCTGTTTCAAAATCTTTTGCAGTATATTCTTTAATTTCTGTTCCTGCTAGAATAACAACTGGCGCTGCCATTTTGGTATTTACTGTTACTGTTGCTTTTGTCTTATCATCTTTGTTACTAACATTAACTGTTTTCGTTCCTGTTAAAGCTGGGTCAGAAATGTCAACTTCACCAGAGTTAACTTCAACATTTAAAGCACCACTTACATTAACATTTTGTTTTGCAACAGTTACTTTTCCGCCTGTTGTTTTGATAGTAATGTCACCTAATTGTTTATCTGTTAAATCAGACTTTCCAACAAAGGTAATCTTAGCTTCTGTTTCAGTAACATTTTGAGCAATTACATTTTCAAATGTTAAGTCATTTGTTTCTTGCTTCACTGTTACTTCTAATTCCTTTACACCTGTATTTACTTGTGATTTAATTTCAGTTTCCTTTGCAGTAGTTACTTTAACGCCATTAATTGTAACTGTTTTACCTGCTAATACAGTGTATGTGTTAGCACCACTTACCACAACCCCACCATCTAGTGTAACTTTATCAGCTTTAGCTGCAGTTAAATCATATTTTGCACCATTTCCTGCCAAACGTAATTCCCTAGCTTCTGAACCTTCTGCTATTGAAATTTCATATCCAAATACTTTTCCATTAACGATAACTGTTTTACCTTTAACAGTATCTTCAAATTCAATAGCTGTTGTAGTAGATGCATTGGTTAGTGTTAATTCTACTGTATTATCATCAATTGTAATAACATCTCCTGCTCTTAATTTTGCAATTACTGCTACACTATCTACAAATTTTTCTGAATAAGTTGCATCTAAGGTAATTGCTTCTGCTCCATCTACTTTTAAAGTAGTTCCATCTAAGTACACTGTACCTGCTTTAGCATCTTTTACATCTTTTACAACTGTTTTTCCTTTAATAGCAGGTGCTTGCTTTAATGTTTTGCTTCCTGCTTCAATGTATGTTGATTCTCCTTTTACCCCTTTAGCATCTGCAACTATTTTATAAGCATATTGTGTATCTGCTTTTAATCCACTAATGATTAATTTTCCATCTTCATATTTTGTTGTAATCCCCTTTTGCTCCACATATTTTGCAGCTTCTGGATTTGTAGTTTGAACTGTATATACTTTTGCTTCAAAATTAGTTACTTTTTCACCTTTTATAGTAATATCTCCTAAGTTTAAAGTAATAGAATTTACATCAATTTTTTCTCCACTTACTGATGGTTTTATTCTGTAAAAGCCTTCTAATTCAGCTTCTTTTGAATTTAGTATATCACTTCCTGCTGATTTCTTAATTACTGTAACCACTGCTTTATATGTTTTGTTGTCATCAAGATTCAATGTTACATTTGTAGCTGTAATCTTGCTTCCATCTGTTGCATCAGCTTTTGCTGTTTGTTTATAATCTTTTGCAGTCTCATCATATTCATATACTTCTACAGTATATTCTGCTACATCTTCTTTTTGGTTAGAATCTTTCCAAGATAAAATATTTGCACCTAATTGGTTAACTTCAAAAGTAATATCTGTAACTGCTGCTAGTTCTTTTACTTCTACTTCTTTTGACATAACTGAAGTAGAATTCTTTACATTAGAACCTGTTGCAACAATTTCAATAGTATACTTTCCAGCACCATTTAAATTATCTACTATATCATATTCAGCAGTATTAACTGTTTTTTCATCTATAATTTTTCCATCTTTGTAAACAGTTACAATATATCCATTGGCGTCTTTTGCAGCTTCCCAGGTGAATTTTGTCTTACTTTTTGCTAATTCTGGAAGTACAATCTTAGTAGCATCTACTGCTATTTGTCTATTGATAATAGCATCTGATAAAATATCAGTTTCACCTATTACAATATCTCCACCTTCGTTTTTGCTAATACTTCCATAAGAGTTTTCTAACACATAATATACTTTATAAGTTGCATTTTTGGCTAGTTCATTAGAAACTATCTCATCAGTTAGTTTGCTATTAGCAACTGAAGCTGATTTTGTTGTTCCTTTTGAAAATGTTGCTTTTTTAGCATCAAAAGTTGGCGCTACAGCATCAGTAGTATTTTGTACTACATAATATACTTTTGTAATATTACTTTCTCCCTTATTGGTTAGTGACATTTTTGCACTATTCCAAGCAGTACGTTCTGTACTTACTTTTGCAGCTGCTGGTGATACTGTATTTAATTCTACTATTGCTTTAGCTACAACAGTTTCTTTATCCTTTTTGTCTTTTTCAACTAATTGAATAGTATACTTTCCATCTTCTTTGCCAGTTAAATTAATGGTTGTAGATGTTTTTACCATATTAGCTGGAATTGTAACATTGCTATCTGCTAAAGCTTTATTTCCTTTTGCATCTAATACTCTCATAATTAAAGTTCCATCTGCATTTAATGCTTTTGCAATCTTAATATCTACTGGTATAGAAGCTTGATTTTGATTATTCGCATATTTGTTTTTTAATTCTAATGTATAGTTAGAAGCATTTACTTCTGGTGTTAATGTAATATTCATAGAACCTTTACCTACTGCAAACTTTAATGCTAAGTTAGCATCTGCTGAAGTAACTTTTCCATCATTTACAATGTCAGCTGCTTCTAAATTCACATTATCTACTAACTTAGATTTATCATTTGCTACTGCTAATTTTAGCATTAAGTTAGCATCTCTTGAATCTACTTTTCCATCTGCTGTTGTTTTTCCATCTTTAGAAGTAAGGTCTCCATATACTATTACTTCATAAGTTTCTTGGTCTGCGATGAAAGTATCCCCTGTTTTAACAACAGTACTTCCACTATATCCTTTTACACCATTAAAGCTAGCAATATTATATTCTTTTGCAATATCAGCTATGGTTAGTCTATCATTTCTATCTTTTAATACATATGGTGCAACTTTATCACTATCTATTCCTTTTACTAGGTCTCTATAAGCCCCTAAAGAGGTAGCAGCATTTACTGTTCCTGCTAAGCTTGTTAATGCCATAATTCCTGTTGTTGCTAATGTTGATATATATTTAATTTTCTTATTCACTTTTCATTCCTCCACTACTATTTTTAATTCTCGTTGGGGACATATTTTTCCCTAGGTTATTCCTTTAGGGATAAGATATGTCCCCGTTGAATTTATTCTTCTTTTAGGGATAAGATGTGTCCCCTCTAATTGCTTATCTAGCTCTCTTAACTAATACGATTGCTCCTAAAGTTGCTACAGCTAAGGCTATAACTCCTATAAATACTGGTGTACCTGTTTGTGGTAATTTTGTAATTGGTTTTCCATCTGTTCCAACTTTATCTCCACTTGGTTTGCTTGGGTTTTCTGGTTTTTTGTCTGGATCTTTTGATGGGTCTTTCTCATCTTCTCCTGGCTTTTTATCATCATCTGGTGTTTTTATTTCTTCTGCTTTTATAGTTACTTGTGTATTTGCTAATGTTTCATTGGTATTTGCTTCAAAAGATGTAACTTTAACTCCTGCATCACCTGTAAAGTCTTTGTTTGCTGTAAATGTAACACTAATTGTTTTAGTTGTATTATCTCCACCTGCTACTGCAATAATTAATTTTCCTGCTTCATCAGCATTTACTTGCGCAAACATATTTGTTCCTGCATTTGTTCCTTTGTATGTTAGTTTACTTGCATCATATTCCATAGTAATATCAGCATTTTCTATTGCTGTATTTACATTGATACTTACTGTTACTTCTTCTCCTGCTTTTACTGTTTCTGGTGCAGTTACACTTCCTGCATTAACTGTTGTTCCTAATATTGCTGCTACTAAGATAATAGCTAAAATTGTTGTTTTAAATACTGTTTTTTTCATTTTAAATTCCTTCTTTCCTTTTATTTTTTCTTTTTGTGAAAAATATGTATGATAATATTTCTCTTTTAAGTCTCGCGTGCTTTGCAGACTACTCTTTTTGCGCCGCTAGGGGTGCATGTGATAATAGTCACCTCTCGTTTGCCATCTTCATTTTGGTCTAAACAAGATAAGTCATATGGGCTACATTCATACACTTTATACACTTCATAATTCACTTTTGTTTTTGTCTTTGTATTAATCATATATAAAGTGTCACCTTTTTTTAAGGTATCTAGCTCTTTTAACATAGTCTCTCTATGACCACAAACGCAAAAGTTTCCTGGCTCATTTACTTCAGGACCATAAAGTTTTGCAATAGATAAGTCTAAAGCTGGATTATCACATATTGCTAGTAAATTTCTTTTTACTCCAATTTTATCTATCACTAATTGTCCTACCACTTCGTAGTTCCCCATTTTACTGGGTATGTTACTCACATCAGCAGTTTGGTCTTTTGCTGGTTTTGTGGTTACATTATTAAGTTCTTGATTTTCTGTTTGTTTTATCACAGCTACGCTATTAGTTTCACTTGATAAACTAAAATTTAAGCAGTCATTCACTAAATAGACAATTGAACCAATTAAAATACCTACTAGAACTATTAATGTGATTGCTTTACCTTTTTTCATTTTTTGTCTGCTAGTTTTCTTTCCCTGTAAATTAGTTGCCATTTCGCTTTTAAAAAAACTTCACCCCCTTCATTCCCTAGTTATTCCTTAAGATTGTTTATTCTTTTTAATCTGTTTCAGATTATCTTTGATTATTTTAATCTATTTCAGGTTAAATGTCAATAACCTATTTCAGATTATTTTAAAATAATTTTACAAATTTCTACAAATACTAAATTTAAGGGGAATTATATTTTAAGAATGGAGGATTTCATGTTTAAAAGATTACGAGAATTAAGAGAAGATAAAGATTTAAACCAATCTAAAGTTGCTCAATATCTAAATATGTCACAAACAGGTTATTCTAAATATGAAACAGGAGAAAATGATATTCCTACCAAAGTCTTGATTGACCTTGCTAAATTTTACAATACTTCTGTTGATTATTTGCTTGAGTTAACAGATGAAATGAAGCCTTACCGAGAAAAATAAAAAAACAAAAGACAATGCGTTTTATCACATTGTCTTTTGACTTTTTTTGAAATAAGAATTGCTAATAATCATACCCCTTTTCTATCAATGCTTCATCTATCTCATTTACCCTTTTTAAATAAGAAATCAGCAACCTTGATAAAACAATTTTACTATTTTTCAAATTAATTGGAATATTTTTTGCTTTGCAAGCCTCTCTTAGTTCTAAATACTCTCTCTTCATAATAGGAAGTGTGGATAAAGCTATTGCTACTAATACTTCTATTGCTTCTGGATTTATTCTAAATAGTTTTAATGGTGTACATAGCTTTCCCGCTGTTTTTGCTATTTGTGCTGTAGTAGTAGTTTGGCTATATATAAAAGTAACGTTACATACTAATAATAATTTTGCTGCCATCCATAATGCGTTGATATAGGAGTCTAGCCAACAATTAATAACAAACGTAAGTAGTACAAAAGGAAATATCTTTAATAAATTTTTAATCACCTTTTTGATATTACTTTTAGTCACTATTCCTAATACAATATTTATAATAAGAGGACATAATAGAAAAAAGCTATTCGGCATCAAAAATATAGCTGTCGCATATACTAGAAACATAATAAATGTAATTATATTTTTCATTTTAAAGTCCTTCCCTTATAATCTTTTAACCAGTTCTTCTACTGTATATTCTTGTAAATCAATCATTTTTCCTTTTTCATTTAGCTTACACAAAATTTCTAACAATGTTGGTAATTTAATACCATGTTGCTCTATCTCCTGTGCCCTTTGCGCTAGTTCTTCTTTCTTTATTTCTACTACTAATTTTCCTTTTTCTAAAATAAGAGTTCTATCTGCTAATAAAATTTCATCTGCTAAATTGGTAATACAAATTAACGCATATCCTTGTTTTTTTAGATTACAAATAATTTGATAAATCTTCTCTTTTCCTAAACTATCTATCATAGTGGTTGGTTCATCTAAAATAATATACTTTGGATTTTTTGCTAAGACTTCTGCTATCATCACCCTTTGCTTTTGTCCTAATGATAAATTATATAAGTCTTGTTCTTTCACTTGTAGCATTTCTACTTTTTCTAATGCACTTTGTACTCTATTGTCTATTTCTTCTTGACCTAAGCCTTTCAAAGCAAAAGAAATTTCATCTTTGATATTACTAAATACAATTTGATTTTCTGGATTTTGAAACACAACCCCTACTTTATTTCTAATCTCTTGCTCATTTTTTTTATCTTTTATATCTAAGCCATCAATTGTAACAGTACCTTGCTTTAGTGGCAAAATACCAGTTATTAATTTACCAAGAGTAGATTTACCACAGCCATTTTTTCCTACAATAGCTATGATTTCTCCCTCTTGTATTTCTAAATTCAAGTTATCTAATACTTTTGTATCTGTTCCTTTATACTTAAAAGATACATTCTCTATTTTTATCATTGTTTCTCCTAGTTTCTTACATATTTGTCAAACGGTTTTCTTAGTACTTTCTCTATGAAGAATATAACAGCCACATGAATTGGTATCATAATGAGTTGTTTTACAACTCTCATGCCTAACAATCCCCAGAATGCTTTTCCTGTAGTAATTGCAGACCATAAAGTATTTAGTCCCATATTGCAGATAATAGCAACTAAAGTCGTTGCAATGATTAGTCTTATTAAAAAGTTGATATTGCTATATTCTTTTCCTTCTTTTTTATATAATAGTAATCCATAAATTAAACCAGCAATCGCTGTACTAATTGTGTATCCTACAAAATATGGTCCTGTTGGAAATAGAGTTGCTCCTATTACATCTCCTAATACATTTAAAAGAATTGTCCATTTTGGTCCTAGCCAAACTGCACAAAGCATCGTTGGTACAAAAGCAAAACTGATTTTCATATATGGTGTTTTAAGCGATAAAAACCTTGATAAAATAATAAGTAATGCTAATAAAACTGCTGTTAAAATAATTTTTTTGTTAGTACGCATAAAAAATTCCTCCTTTTTGATAATTTCCGCATCAAAAAAAGAGGGATATATTTTCATCTTTCTCTCATCTTCTTAGCGGAATGCGAAAATAAATACGCAAGTTTTGAGCCTTTGCCTTGGTAGCAACTTCCCGTCTACACAAGTCTTAACGATTTATTTCCTACTCTAATTGACAAGTATTGTAACATACTTTATTCCATTTGTATATATTTTTTGACATTTTTATAGTTTTAGTTACAAAGTCATTTGAAGAATAATATCAAGATTGTTTCAAACCACTCTTTAACCAAAATAGAGACCATATTCATTTATAGCCTCTATTTTGTTAACTTCCTATATTAGTTTTTGTGGATTTATTGTAGTTAGTTCCTCTAGTTTTTCTTTCCCTATCATTTTTTCTAACTTCTTTAATATCTCTGGCATTTGGCAATATACGCTATTTGCTCTATGGCAGTCTGTTCCAAAAAAAGATATCCTATTTACCTTTAGCAATTTTTTTAAAGTCTTTTCCGCTTCTTTCCCATACTGTCCAATACAACTTCCATAATTTGCTTGAAATAGCACTCCCATATCTGCTAGTTCATTTAATATTTTATAGTTTTTCTGGACGTAAGAATATCTTTCTGGGTGCGCAATTATCAAAGTAATGCCCTGCGAAATAATATTTTGAATCACTCTTTCTAGTCCAAGAATTTGATTATGCATTGGGAGTTCCATGAGCAAATACTTTGTTCCATTCATGGTTGGTAATTCTTCTACTTCTATCAAATGCGCTAAATTTGGTGTAATATATGCTTCCGCTCCATTATATATCCTAATATCCATTCCTTCTTCTTCAGTTTTAGCGTTTAGCATATCTATTAATTCTTGCCTTTTTGCTTTTGGCGTATGGTAGCTTTCTTCTATATAATGAGATGTAGAAATAATATTCGTAAATCCCGCTTCATGAGCTTCTTTTATCATTTCCATACTTTCTTCTATGCTTCTTGATCCATCATCAATACCTGGCAATATGTGGCAATGTACATCTATCATTTTTTAGCCTTCTTCCTTATTTATTATCATCTAAATATTGGTCAATTTGTTCCATTATCTCATCTTGTTCTTGTTTCTTTTTACTCTTTCTTGGTTTTTCCGAACTACTTTCTAAAGTTGTCTCAGTATTTTCTTCTACATAAGTTACTTCTTCTTGGTGAATACGACTTGAGTTATCCTCTTCTTCTCCCGTCTTGCTTCTTTCTCCATAATAGTAATATTTGCTCTTATACTTTTTAAGTGATACAGGTATTCTATTGATAATAACTCCTGCTATCTTTCCACCTACATTTTCAATATTTTTTTGCACTGTTTTTAAGTTTTCCATTTTGGTTAATTTATGAGAACTTACAATCATGGTAGCATCTACAATTCTTGAAATAATGACTGCATCTGTTACAAGCATACAAGGTGTAGAGTCAAATAGAATAACATCAAATGACCTTTTTAATTCTTCTAAGCCTTGTAACATTCTTTCTGTAGATAATAACTCTGATGGATTTGGTGGAACATTTCCTGCAGGAATAATCCATAAATTTTCCATTTCTGTTTTAATTAAATAGTCTTTAATAGATTTTTTATCTTCTGCTAGATAATTAGAAAGTCCTGGAAATATTTTTGTTTCAAAAACATTGTGTAATCTTCCTTTTCTCATATCTGAATCTATAATAACTACTTTCTTATCTGATTGTGCAAAAGCTATTCCTAAATTAGAAGTTACCCAAGTTTTTCCTTCTCCTGGCATAGTGCTAGTTACTAATAATGAAATACTTTCGTCTTTATGTTTCATAAATTGTAGATTTGTTCTTAATGTTTTGAAAACCTCTGAAATAGGAGATTTCGGCTCTCTATGTGTAATTAATTCACTATTCATCTTCTTTCCCTCCTATCTTTACTGCTGGTATTTGTGCTAGTACTGATAAACCAGTTTTCTTTTCTACGTCTTCTTGTGTCTTAACTGTTGTATCAAATAAACTGAAAACAAAAATAATTCCACAAGAAAGTCCAAAACCGCCAATTGCAAAAATTAGAATATCCTTAATATGATTTACATTATATGGTTCTGTTGCTAATTCTGCTTTATCAACAATATATACGTTATTGATATTATAGATTTCCACTACTTTTTCACTAAACACATTCGCAAGTTCTGTGGTAATTAAATAGGCTATTCTTGGTTCTTCATTGACATAAGTAATTTCTATTACCTGTGTATCTTTTACAGCTTTTACTGTAATATCTTTTTCTACTTCCTCTGTCTTCATATCAGTCATACTCAAATTTTGTAAAGCCTGCTCAATTACTGTTTTACTTTTTATCAGTACACTATAAGTAGAAACCAATGTCTGATTTAATGTGATATCTGTTTGTGTAATTTCATTTAGCTTGTCTTCTGTTTCTTGCGAATTGTTCTGCGCTAACAATAATGTTGTGGCAGATTGATATTTAGGGGTTACCAAATATTTTGTATATGCCACTCCCATGATAGCAAAAATAATGGTTACTAAGATAATAATAGCCTTCTTTTTCCAAAATACATTAAATAATTCTTTTAAATCAATTTCTTCTTCCATGTTTCTCTAATTCCTTTTTCCTTACTTATTTTATTATTCTAGCCTTTACCTCTTTTAGCATTTCTATGTAATATCTAAATTCTTTACTTCTGCCAAATAAGATAATAAATAATATCACGGCAATACCTACAGCTATGATACCATTACATATGAATTCCCATAAACTATTGCCTATTGTTATTGCATTACATATGACAGCAGAAAGAACTGTCGCTATTACAATATAAACAAAGTATTTTACATTTTCTCCATAATATTCTTGATATGATTTTTGAAAGATTGGCTTATAAATATACTTCGGATAACTATATATAATCAAGAATAGATAACTAATTGCGGTTCCTAGTATAACTCCTGATACCCCCATTATCTTACATAAAATAATAGAAGTAACTAAGTTGATAATTGCCATAATCACATACATAAATTGGTCTTCTTCGCAAATACCTGCTGCTTCTTTATACATGGTAATTGCTCTTCTAATACTATCTGAGTAAATATAAAAAGCAAAAATCCAAATGGTAAAGTTAGATAATAGATATTCTTTCCCCACCCATAAAGTAATAAATGGTTGAATAGCACAAGTAAATCCTACAATAAATATTCCTGTAATGAAGGAATTTAGCATATTGATCTTTTTGTAAATATCATAACTTTTTTCCGTGTTGTTTTCTGTTAATAAGTTTCCTACACTAGCTGTTAGGCTTGAAAGAATTTGATAGATAATCGTTGTGATTGCACTTACAATCATATTATAATTAGTATAATATCCAACAACTGTAATTCCTAAAAATATAGATAATACAATGTTATCTATTCCTTTATTGATAACAAATGAAATCTTTTGTAAGAAGATTGCTTTAATTCTATTGATAACATCTTTTCTTTCTTGTTTTTCTAGTTTTTTGGCTGGCTCATTGATATATTGGTAATGTTTATTAACATATATGTTAATGATAACATTTTCTAATAATCGATAGATTAACTTGATGGCTAAAAATACCACATAGTTTTTAAATATAGCAAGCAGAATAATTTGTGTAATATTCATGAAAACGGTGTATCCCATATGCACAATGTTGACAATATAATTCTTTTGGTCAGCATATAGCAATGAGCGCTTGTAAGTCATAACATAAGAAAGAATCGTATCCAGTAGCGATATTAAATATAAAAAGATTATACTTTCTGGAATAGCAACTTCTCCTACAATCGTTGGAACTATTGGAATAATGAGTAATCCTACAATGGTAATCACTAGTGCTACACATCTGTAACAAATTTTATAAAAATTCATCCATGATTTTATTTCTTCTTTGTTATCTTCTGCAATTGGTTTATATAGCTTAAATATAATGGTAGTACCTATTCCTAGTTCTGCTACTGATAACATTGTTAAAATATTGGTAAATAAACCATTTACCCCACTATACTCTATTCCTAAAATTCTAACAATACATGCTTGTGTGATAAAGGTAAATATCGTGGCAAATAGATAAGAACCTAAAGAGCCTAACATGTTAAATATGGAATTTTTCTTTCTCATTTTCCACTTTCACCTCTTTCTATATCAATCTTCCCAATAGACTTCTACATCATGCCTAGCCACTCTTTTTTCTAGTGGCGGTGGTGTCATATAATCACCAAAAGTAGTTTTTAATATCATATCATAATTTTTTGGAATTTCTACTGTTAAATCTTCAAACTGGTGATCTTCTATTCCTATTAAATTTTTAGTTTCTTGTATTTCGTGTTCTATTGAATAAACTGGCCAATTGCTAACAGCATATTTTGACTCTTTAATATTATATTGGTTATTTAGTCTTCTATTTCTCTCCAATATTCTTTCTAATCCAATGAAATTTGTATAATATCGTATTATCTGCTTTATTATTTTTTTCATGATATTCGGTTCTGATATCCTCTTTAAATTATGATAAAAAATTAGTCTTTGGTTACTTTTTATTTTTTTGCAAAACTTTTTTCTTTCTCTTGCTTGATTTGGCAATCCTGTATAGCAAAATATATCTACATGTACTCCATAATTCTCAATTGGTTTAAAGTTATTTTCTCTCATGATTGTTTGCGTATTGACTAGCTTGGCAAATGGGTAAAAGTAATCTTTTTGTTTTGAATGGTCTAACAATAAATATTTGCTGTCTTTATTTTGATTTAAAATATTCACTAATTTTTCATAATTATCCTTTGTTAGTGCAATATCGATATCATCATCCCATGGTATAAAACCATTATGACGAATTGCACCAATTAGTGAACCTCCTATTAGAAAATATTCAATATGATTTTCTCTACAAATCATATCAATGTATTTCAAAATATCTATTTGTATTTTCCTTAGCTCTTTTCCCTCTATCTTTCTCACTGTTTCAATTCCTCTCTTGTATTCTTTTTATAAAATTCTACTAACTCATTTACTGTATTGTCTATATCAAAACCATTTAATTTCTTATTATTTTTTACTTCTTCTCTATGAATCGATTTTTCTAGTGTTTCTTGTGCCCATTCTTGTATGGTATTGTTTTTTAAACTGAGTCTTTTAATTCTTTCAGAACAATTTACTTCTTCTGGCAAACTATCTGTAATGATACAATTTAGACCAGATGCCTGTGCCTCTATCAGTACAATTCCTAACCCTTCAAATAAAGACGGAAATAAAAAACTATCAAATGCACTCATATATTCATTAACGTTATTTACATAGTCTATGTATATCACATTGTTTTCTATTTTCTTATCTTGCATATATCTTTTCACTTCATCTCTTAATGGACCATTACCAATTAACACTAATTTTGTTTTTGGATTTAATTTGGTAATCTCCTCATAAACTTTTGCTAAAAAGATATGATTTTTTTGTTCTACAAATCTTCCTACATTTCCAATGGCAAATTCATCATCTTTGATATTGAGACTTTTTCTTATTTTCTCTCTTGATAACTCATTGTAGAAAAATTCGTCTATTTTAATTCCATTGTTGCAAACTTTAAATTCTTTGTTTTTAAAACTTTGAAACATATCTTTTCCAGCATCACTAGAGCAAGCTAATTTTAGAAAAGAGGTATTGCTTTTTACAAATCTTTCTCCTATCCAACTTAGTAGTTTTGTCTTTTTCGAAACTATCTTATTATCTGCTATGTGTGAATGTAAAATAATGTTAGCGTTGGTATATTTTTTAGCATAAATAATTGGTTCAAAAAGGCTAAAACTCATTAAGTGGATATGAATAAAGTCATAATTACTTTTTTGTAAAAACTCCTTTAACTGCTTTTTGAAGGCAAAATAATTTTCTTTTCTATCTTTTATAAAGAATGTATTTTCTTTTATTTCTTCATAAAAGCATGGTTTTTGCTCTCCTAAAATTAGAAAATCCATTTGAATTTCTTCTTTATTGATTTTTCTATATATGTTAATTAAATATTTTTCTATTCCTCCCATATTAGCTGAAAAGCCAATATGTAGCACTTTTATGCAAGACATATTATTCTCCTATTTCTTGGTATAAGTCATACATTTTTTTTATATATCCTTGTGTATTATCTAACTTCTCTGCTTTTTCACTAGCATTCTTTGATAATCTTTCATACTCATCACTATCTGTCAAAACTTTTAATATTTGTTTTGTAAATTCCTCTTCTGTTGCACATAGTTTGCCACAGGAATCATCTACAATGTTGACAAGTCCTCCTACTTTTGAGACAATACATGGTAGTCCTAAACTTAATGCCTCAAAAGCAACTAAACCGTATCCTTCCCATTTTGATGTTAAGACGAACATTTTTGATTTTGCCATATAGGTATATGGATTTTCTTGAAATCCTACAAACTCCACATTTCCTGTAAGTTCTAGCTTGTCCCTATAGGAAATCATTTCTTTATATAACTCTCCATTTCCTACCCATACAGCCTTTATATCTTTCCTCTCTTTTTTAACTTTGCTAACAACCTCTAAAAACATTTTTGGATTTTTCGCTTCTGTTAGTCTTCCTACACAACAAATATCATATTTTTTCTGGTAATCACTTTCTTCTACTTTCTCTAATATTTTATTTTTACTAACTGGATTTCCAATCACTTCAATTTTATCTTTTATTGCATTAGAAAAAATGTATTCTTCTTGTATCGAATTAGATACCGTTAATATTTTCTTTGCCTTTCTTCCTGCATATAGATAAGAAATAGAATAAGGACAAAGCCTTTTTATCCAAGGTGCGTTATTGTGCAAGTGATTAATAATTGGTAATTTTTTAGCTGTTAATGCACATATTACACTAGCAGTGTAGTCATGTGCTTGTAGTATATCTGGTTTCCACTGTTCAATAAACTTTCTGATACTTTTTTTGTTCATTTTTTCTATCACATAGTAATTAATATTCTTATCTTGCAATATTTTTACAATTGGTCCATCTTGTGTTACATAGATCATTTCAAAATCTTTGTGCTCTTTTTTGAAATTATCTATGATATTGCACACAACATTTTCTAGACCCGAATAACTATTGGAATTGATAATATGTGCTATTTTCATTCGTTTTCTCCTTATTCTTGGCATAGTTCAATAGCTTGCTTTTCTGCTATCTCTTCTTGTGGCTTCTCCTTGATAAGTAAAGTGCACACTTGAATAGCTAGTACAAAGTTTAGTCCTGGATTGATTAAGTGACTCTCACAGCAGCCATAAATCAGTGTCATAATAAATATTTTAGTTAGTCTCCTGTCTACTTCCAGCTTTTCTCCTGATTTCCAATACATCCAAAAATAATAGACATAGAACACCAAACCTGATGATAAAATGATATGTAAATAGACATTGTCAATGTTGTTAAAGTTTGTATTTGTTTGAATTTTACTTAAATTATTTCCTAACACATTAAAAATCAATCCATTTTCCATTGTTGCATGAGCATAATATGGTCTGTAACTTAAAGCTTCGTTTAAAGGGCTATTCATATTAGCACCAAAAACTCCTAATAAAAGAGTTAAAACTGTACCAAGTGCAAAAAAGTATTTATTAATTTTGATTTTTGAATGATATAGAACATCAATTGCTAAGAATACAAAAATACACAAAAATCCCGTTCTACATAGTGTTATTTTATATAGTACATAAGCAACAATTAATGCTAAAAACCAAAATAACTTTTTGTTTTTACTAAAATAATAGAAGCCTAATAAAATCATAAAGAAATAGCAATATGTTTCATTTGGATGCGCAAATCCTAATGAATTTCTTTGAATTCTTATACCATCAATAATTCTACTTAAATATGCTGACTCTAAAATTCCACATTGGTATAAAACAATAGTTGTAATAAATACAATTACTAATGAAATTAAAAAATATTTGATAATATTCCTTGTATAATTTTTATCCTCAGTGAAAAGAATTCCTAGCATCAATAAAATAAGAATGTCAACATCCCTTAATAGTACAATTTGCACTACCGCTATCAATGCTAAAATTAGAAAATAGTTGGTATTGATATTCTTGATTTTCCCTCTAGAACCTAGCCAGATTAAAACAATAAATAGGGTAGCTAATAAAATACAATTACTTATTGTATTACTGATAAAATTTTGCATTTTTAAATACTTAAATATAACAAGTAAAAAAACAATTATAAATCTAAGATTAAATTTTATCTTCATTATTTACCCTTTCTATCATTTGTGTCAAATTTTATATAAATTCCTTCTAATTTTTTTGCTTCTTTTTGTATATCAAAACCTTTTTGTGTCATTTCACTTAAAGTGTTCTTTCTTTCAAATTGCTTCGTCGCATTACATATAGTATCTGCCCATTTTTTTTCGCCTTCATTTAACGACAAAAATGTAGTAGTTTCCAATACTTTCGTTTCTTTTGTCATATCATCTGAGAATATGCATAGAAGCCCTGCTGCTTGCGCTTCTACTCCTACAACTGGTAACCCTTCATATAAGCTAGGTAATACAAAGACATCCATCGCCTGATACAATCTATTAGCGTCATTTCTTTGTCCTAAAAATTTAACTACCTTATCTAGCTTCATTTCTTTTACTTTTTGTTCTATCTTTTCTTTTAAAGGGCCTTGTCCCGCAAGCAATAAAATGCTATTTTCATTTTCTCTATATATTTCATTAAATATCTCAATTAAAAACTTATGATTTTTAACTGTTACAAATCTTCCAATATGCCCCATAACAAAAGTTTTTTCACCAATATTCAATTCTTTTCTTACTTCTTCTCTTATTTTCTCATTATATTCAAATTTTTGCAAGTCTATCGCATTATTTAATAGATAAATTTTTCCCTCATTATATAGTTTATCGCCAAATAGCCATCTTCCTGCTAATTCTGAGCAACACATATAATCTGTTGCAAATAGCTTTGAAAATGGCTTCAATACTTGCTTCATTAAATTTTTCTTTTTTTCTTTTTTATTGGTGGTACTATGAGAATGTGCAATACGTACTGGCACTTTAGCACATTTTGCTGCAAACAAACTAAACACAGATAATGTGTTTATGTGTGAATGCACAATTTTATAATTTCCTTCTTTTAAAACTCTTTTTAATTCTTTATGATATCTAAATAACTTTTGATAAGGTGGAATTAAAATTACTTTTCCACCTAATCTCTCTATTTCTTCATAAGGTATATTAGTTGAATCTTCATCACAGATAAAATCAAATTGTATCTTACTTTTGTCAATGTGGCGGTAGTAGTTCATCACAACCGCTTCTACTCCACCGCCAATCCATTTTCCAATAACTTGTGCAATTCTAATAGGTTCTTGTTTCATATTTTCCATAACCTACTTCCTCCTAAATGTGTTCTTATGTCTTTTATCTTGCGCCTTCCTTTGCAAACACTTTGAATGCTGTCTTTATTAAAATTTTAGTATCACATTTCATTCCTTTTGATTGATTATATGTATAATCTAAACTTAGTCTTTCATCAAAACTTGTTTCACTTCTTCCTGAAACTTGCCATAGTCCTGTAATTCCTGGTTTTGACTGAATAATACAGTTATAGTAACTTTTCATGTCGTCTTTTTCTCTTGGTAAATATGGTCTTGGTCCTACTAAACTCATATTGCCAATTAAAACATTTACTAATTGTGGTAATTCATCAATACTTGTTTTTCTAATAAATTTCCCTATTTTTGTTACTCTTGGATCATCTTTTAACTTTTTATATGTTTGATATTCTTTTCTTGCTTCTTCATTTTCTGCTAAGTATTTCTCTAAAATTGCATCCGCTCCGACTACCATGGAACGATATTTGTACATTTTAAAAATCTTACCATCTTGTCCAATTCTTTCTTGTACTAAAAAAGCTGGTCCTTTAGAATCTAGTTTTACAGCGGCTGCTGCAAATAGCATAATTGGTGATAGTGCTACTAATGCAATTGCTGAAATTACAACATCTGATGTTCTTTTAAATCCTAGATATACGTCCTCCTTTTTTAATAAACTTCTCTCTTTTAACTCTACTAATTCTGTACGCATTGGTATTTGCATTTGCATCCCATCTACATTTTCTGCTACATTGTTTTGCATAATATGTTTTCCTCCATCTTTTCCTTCTTAAATTTGCCTTCTTTCGTTTCTTGTTTTCTTTGGTATCTTATATTATGCTTGTCCTTGTGTTTATTTTGTATAACCTGTTTTTTGAATAATTTCATTGCTAATTTGTTTTACTGCATTAGATGGTTCATAATCTTCTTGTCCATAAATTTCTTTATGCAATCTTATTACATTGCTTTCTAATGTAATTGGTGGTCCATACCAAATTCCATTAATTGTTGCGCCTTTAGTTTCATATGGCCAACCAATATTATATTTCATTTTGTAAGTTGCAAGCTCTGGTATCATTGCTAAAATTTCTTGTGCTTCAATATTGGTATAAGTTTTAGGTAATAGAATATCTACTATTTTATTTAATTCTGTTACACTTAAGTTTTTTGCTTTTTGAAGCATTTTCTCAATAACAGTTCTCATTCTTTCTGTCCTTTTATAATCTCCGCCTTCCGTATAACGAATTCTTGAATAAGCTAATGCTTGTACACCATCTACTTGTCTTTTTCCTGCTGTTGTAATTTCTTCAGAAGAATGTTCTGTTACACGATTAATCTCGCTAATATACCCATTAATGTATTTTACTTCATCTTCTGTGATATCTAGCTCAATTCCGCCCAAAGCATCTACGGCTTCTACTACTGCTTCAAAGTTAACTGTGACAAACTCTTTAATATCTAAATCTAAGTTTGTATTTAAAGTACTAATCGCTAGTTCTGGACCGCCATAAGAATAGGCATGTGTTACTTTGTCTAAATACATGTCTGTCATTTTTAAGTAAGTATCTCTATAAACAGATACTAAACTGACTTCTTTGGTCTTTTCATTTAAAATGGCAAGAATAATACAATCACTTCTATTTCCTTTGTCATAAGTATCTTCTCTTGCGTCAATTCCGAATAAAGCAATAGTTCTATAGGTTTCTAGTGCTTCTGCTTTCACTAATACTTCTGGATTTACTTGTATTTTATTTTGGTCAAGTTCCACATAATTGATTTTTGCTAATTTATCATTAATGTAGAAACTTCCTAATGTGACAATTGTTATGATAAGTAACAGTAGAACACTAAAAATGCTAATTATAATTTTCCCCTTTTTTCCTGTTTTCTTTTTACCTGTTTGCATTTCTTCTTCCATGTTCTACTTTGCCCTCCTTTGATTTTGATTGGTATTAAATTCGTATACTCCAATTGCTAAGTCTAATAATTGTTCGTATTCAATCTCTTTACCATATTCAATAATTAATTCTTCTTGTTTCATTTTCTTCTTGGCAGTTTCTAATTCAATTACATTATTTTTATTAGCTGCTTTTGTTTTTGTAGTTTGTTTATCAGGCTGTTTTGTAGTTTGAGAAACTTTCTTCATAGCTGTTAAATTTTTGTTTACTTCTTGTGCTAGTTTGTCATATCTTGTGTTAATTTTCTTTAATTCTTTCATGATTTCTTTGATTTGATCTGAACTGTCTAATTTTTCTAGTTTCTTCTCATTTTCTAGTTTCATTTTTTCTACAACTTTGCTTAGTTTCTCTCCTGAATCTTTGCTATTAACTGCTTGTTCTACATCTATCATTTTGTTCATCAAATTTGCAATATCTATATTAGCTTGGTTTGAACTCATATCGTTTTCAAGTTTTTCCACTTTATTCATTAAACTGCTAATTTCATCTTTGTAATTTAAGTTTGCCATTTTTTCTTCTAGTAATGTCTTAGTTTCATTTTGATTTTCCATCATATTAGAAAGCATTGTTTTAAATGTCTCTTCTAACATTTTCATTGTGTTTTCTGTTGTTTCTGATTTCATAGCATTAAGCATATCTTGCATTTTTTCTTCTAATAGTCTTTGTGTAGTTTTGTTTTGTTCTTCTTTCATTTCTAAAATCATAGCTTGAATTTTTTCTTCAACCATTTGGATACTTTCTTTTGTTGTATCTTGGTTTATGTTGTTTTCTAAGTTATTAAGCTTATCCATTAAGTTATTGATTTCTTGCTTGTAATTTAAACTAGCCATTTTCTCTTCTAATAAGTTTTGTGTTGCTAGTTTGCTTTCTTCTAATAAATTTTGAGTTTCTAGTTTCGTTTCTTCTATTAAATTTCTAGTTTCTTCTTGACTACTTGCTAATAAATTTCTAGTTGCTATATTGCTATTTTGTAATAAGCTTCTAGTTTCAAGTCCGTTCTTTTCAATATTTTCATTTTGATTTTGTGTTAACTTGTCCATTCTTTCTAAAATGTCTGATAAAGCTTTACTACTATTTAGCTCTTCTATTTTTCTGTTTTGTTCTTCTTTCATTTCAGAAATCATATTCACTATTTTTTCTTCTGTTGTATCTTGATTAATTGCATTTTCAATACTTTCAATCTTTTGGATTAAACCATCTATTTCGTTCCCATGGTCTAATTGCTCCATTTTTTGCGCTAGAACATTTTTGGTTTCTTCATTGTTTTGTTCTAATTTTTTAACTAATTCATTTTTGATAATATTTTCTTTGATATTTTCAGCTAATTTATTTTTATCAATTTCGTTCTCATAAATAGCCCTTATATCTTCTACCGCTTTTGTATATCCTGCTAAATTCATATCTGGAATTTTTAATAATTTGTCTTCTAATCCTTCAATCTTTTCAGCAAGTAATGTAATTTGCTCTTCCTTCATAGTTGGCTCTAATACAACTTCTTCATTTACTTCTTCTATATTTTGTTTTCTATTTTCAATTAATTCTTTTACAGTATATGTTTGTAGTTCTACTGTTGCATTTTCGTCATCTATTTTTCCATAGTAATATCCTTTGCCATATTCTTTACTCTTCATTTCTTTCTTGTTTAAAATCGCACCTTCAATATTACCACCTACGTTTTGAATTAACTTCATAACGTTTTTCAAGTCTTCAATTTTCGTTCTTCTACATTCTGTAACAAGTACAGTTGAGTCAGCAATTCTAGATACTGGAATACTATCTGCTACTAAGTTACAAGGTGTACCATCAATGATAACTACATCATACACACATTTTAACATCTGAACTAATTCACTTAGTTTGTTAGATGATAATAACTCTGATGGGTTTGGAGGTACTGCTCCAATTGTCATAATATGTACTTTTGGCACATTAGTTTGTTTAATATAATTTTTTAGTGTTTTATAATCTTCACTATCTTTAATTTCTCTTAAACATTCTGATAAACCATTTTCGTTTGATACTTGGAAAATGTTATGTTGTCTACCTTTTCTCATATCTGCGTCTACAATAATTACGTTTTTATTTGACCATGCATAAGCTACTGCCATGTTTGCAGTAATCCAACTTTTACCTTCTGATGCATTACAGCTGGTAAATAAAATCGTTCTAGATTGTTCATTTGATTTTGAAAAGGCTATATTCGTTCTAATTGTTTTGAATGCTTCTGATACTACTGATTTACTATGATGATGTACAATTAATTCTTCATCTGTTTTTGATTTATGGAATGGTACAACACCTACTACATTTAATCCAACATATTCTTCAATATCTTGCTCAATTTTAATAGTAGTATCTAAAACATAAATGATAGATACCATAATGGTACATGTTACCATACCAGCACCTAAGAACATCAAAATATCAACCATATGATGTATGTTATATGGCTCTGTTTCATAAGATGCTTGGTCTACAATGCTAATATTATCTATTTTATAAAATTCTCTAATTTCTTGGATAAATACATCATTTAGAGTTCCAGCTATTTTTTGTGCTTCAGTTGGATCTTCATGTATTACTCCAATTTCAATAATTTGAGTGTCTTTTACTTCTTCTATTTCTATATTTTTGTATAGTTCTTCTTCTTCCATGTCTAAATGCAAGCGTTCAATTACTTTGTTTAGTACACTGCTGCTCTTTAGTATTCTTCCATACGTACCAATTAAGTTTTTATTTAAATTGATATCGTTTTGTGTTAAGCTGTCCGTATCTTTATTTACATTATCGCTTGTTAGAAGCATGGTAGAAACTGATTTGTACTTTGGTACAACCATGTTATATGAGTAAAAGTATCCACATAAGATGAATAGAAAAAGTATTAACACAATTTTTAAGCTATTTTTCTTTACTACATTGCTTAATCTTTTTAAACTATTCTTTTCCTTTTTATCCATATTTCACCACCTATACATAAATTATACCACACATAATTTATTTTTGCAACATTTTATGTTTACTTATTGGCGTCTTTTTATATCTATACAAATTTTTGTTATCATATAAATTGACTTTTCCCCTTTTGTGGTGTATGATGTAGGCGTTAATAATATTATTCTAAGGAGGAAAATTATGGAATTAAAAGGTTCAAAAACAGAAGCTAATTTAATGGCTGCTTTTTCGGGAGAATCTGAAGCGAGAAATAAATATACTTATTTCGCTAGTGTTGCTAAAAAGGAAGGATATGAGCAAATCGCTGCTATTTTCTTAGAAACTGCTGAAAATGAAAAAGAACATGCCAAATTACATTTTAAATATTTACAAGGGATTGGCGATACTTTATCTAATTTAAATGATGCCGCTGCAGGTGAAAATTATGAATGGACAGACATGTATGCAAATTTTGCCAAAGTTGCTGATGAAGAAGGATTTACAGAAATTGCAGCTACATTTAGAGGAATTGCAGAAGTGGAAAAACATCATGAAGAAAGATATAGAAAATTAATTGAAAACTTAGGAAATGGTGAAGTTTTCAAAAAAGGAAGTATTACTGTTTGGAAATGTAGAAATTGCGGTCATATCCATGTTGGTACAGATGCACCTATAATTTGTCCTGTTTGTAAACATCCACAAGCATACTTTGAAGTAAATTGCGAAAATTACTAATATCATTAAACTTTGCATATTAAAAGGCTAGTATAAACTAGCCTTTTAATAGTTTGATAATACATTGTTATAAAATCTTTGCAATTATTATATCCCTTTTTAATAAATTTTTTTCAATGATACCTGTACCAATAAATTCATTTTTTTCGTTATAAATTTTGTAAATGTCATCTTTCTCTTTTCTTGTTTGTTTAACTCCATTAAAAAATAAAGTCAATTGTTTCTCATTTAATACAATACTTGATTTATCCTTGAAAAATTGCTCTATGGTTATTACATTTTCTTGCCAAAAGTTTTTGTCTTGATTTTCTTCTATTTGTGTTAATGATATAGTTTGTTCTATAGTAAACTTACCCACCTTAATACGATTCAGTTCTTTCATATATCCTATTGTTCCTAATTTTTCTGCTATTGTTTCACATAAACTTCTAATATATGTTCCTTTTGAACAATGAACTCTAAAAAAAATTGTTTTTTCTACTTCATCGTAGTTCATTAATTGTAAACTATAGATTTCTATTTCACGTTCTGGAATTTCTATTTCTTCATTCTTTCTGGCATATTCATATAGCTTTCTTCCCTTTATTTTAATAGCTGAATAAATAGGTGGTCTTTGTTTTTGTTTTCCTTCTAATTGCTTTAACACAGTTTGTATTTTCTCTACATGAAATATACTTTCATCTATTTCTTTTTCTTCAACTATTTTTCCTTCTCCATCTGCTGTATCTGTTTTTTGTCCTAACCTAACTACTGCCTCATAAATCTTATCATGCTCTATTAGATACTTAGAAAGCTTTGTTCCTTCACCTAATAACAATGGGAGCACCCCAGTTGCCATTGGATCTAATGTACCTGTGTGCCCTACTTTTGTTTTTGTTATTCTTTTTACTTTCGCTACTACATCATGCGATGTACAACCTTTTTCTTTTTTGACAATTAAAATTCCATCCATTTGTATTTCCTCTATTTTTATTTCTTGAAAATAATAGATATTTATAATATTGCTTTTATTATAAATATCTATTCTACCATTATAATAATCTAATAACTTCGCTTAAAACCTTTTCTTTCGCTTGTTCAATTGTCCCTTGGATAGTTGCTCCTGCTGCTCTACAATGTCCTCCACCACCAAAGATGGCACATGCATCCGCTACATTTACATAATCGTTGGAGCGAAGTGAAATTTTACATCCTTTTTCTGTTTGACGAATAAAGATTGAAACTTCTACTCCTTCTACACATCTTCCAATGTCTACAATTCCTTCATGGTCTCCACTTTCTGCTCCTACTTTTGCTTCATCTTCTGCTGTAATATAAGTATAGGCAATTTTACCATCTTCAAAAAATTCCACTCTATTGTTAGCTATTCTGTGTAATTCAAAGTTTGGTTTTGTTTTCACCTCTAGCACTTGACGATAAATGCTAGATACATTTACACCTTTATTTAATAACCAGGCTACAAACTCAAAAGTTTCTGCTGTAACACCTTGATATTTAAAGCCTCCTGTATCTGTAATAATTCCTGCTAAAATACAAGTACCAATCTCCTTTGTCATCTCTATTCCAAAGTATTCTAAAATAACTAGTAGAATTTGCGCACAAGCTGGTGCTGCTGGATTGACATAGTTATAGTCCCCAAACATAGTATTTGTACTATGATGGTCAATACAAACTTTTACTTTTGCATTTTCAAAATAATTAACAAAACCATTTAGCATTTTAATTGTCGCACAATCTAATGATATTGCTAAATCATAGTTTTCTATATTACTTTCCGTTTTAATATCTTCTACTCCTGGTAAACAATTAAAAACTTTAGAATGTACTGGTATAACCACATCTGGATTTTTTCCAAATGCTTTTAAGGCATGGTACATTGCTAAACTACTTCCTATTGCATCACCATCTGGATGTTCATGTGTTAATATTACAATTTTTTCTGCTAACTTAACTTCCTTTAATATATTATCTAATGTCATTCTTTGCTCCTTTATCGATTAATGTTTGCAATCTCGTTGCCCTCGATTGCATAAGTTATCTGTAACTCACTTCGTTCGAACAGCTAACTTAATCTAACGTCATATTTTTCTACTTTTGTCAGTTAGAGGGACGTATGTTTAACTGACATCTGTCCCCTGGCTGACATTATTTTTCCTCTTTGTGATTCAATTCATTTAATATTTTGTCTATTTTGGCTCCATATTCCATAGAGTCATCTATTTCAAAGCTTAGTTCTGGTGTTACTCTTAAATTCATTGTCTTAGCAATTTGTGCACGGATAAAACCTGCTGATTCTTTCAGTCCTTCCATAGTTTTGGTATTGCTTTTTGAATTTAATAAACTTACATAAACTTTGGCATATCTAAAGTCTGGTGTAATTCTTACTTTTGTTACACTAACCATGCCTGTTACTTTTGAGTTTTGAAGTTCAAAAGTAAGTACATTACTAATCGTCTTTTTTAGTTCTTCATTCACACGGTCTAATCTATTATTTTTAGTCATTTGATTTCCTTTCTGTTTCTGATTTTTACATAAATTTTACTTTCTGTAAGTTTTATGGTATAATATGCATATCTTTTATATTGGAGGGATTTAAACTATGAAATCAGCAAAAGTTCTCGTAACTTTTTGGCTCTTCTTTCGGATAGTATTTCTCTTTGTTGGGCTTGCCCTCTACGAAATCTCGTGTCCGATAAGAATTGACCCTTGGATTCTTTGGGTTATAGCCCTATTTTTAATCCTTGAGCCACTGTTTTTGCTTTTAGTAGTATTATTAAATGATACTACTAAGAGCAGTCCAAAATAGTAGCTTCCTCCAACATCGCCCACAAGTTCATGGGCTCCCTACATCTTCGCAAGAAAGTGTAGGGCTTTTTATTTTTTTAGTATTTTGACTTTATTTTGCTAATTATTAATAAATTTAACGTTTAACTTCTTCCATAATATAAAATTCTAATACGTCATCTTCTTTAACGTCATTGTAACCTTCAATTTGAAGTCCGCATTCAAAGCCTTTTGTTACTTCTTTTGCATCATCTTTGAAACGTTTTAAAGATACTAGTTTTCCGTCATGGATAACAACATTTTCACGAATAACACGAACGCCTGCATTTCTTTCTATCTTACCGTCAGATACATAAGCTCCTGCAATTGTTCCAACGCCAGATACTCTGAAAGTTTGTCTTACAATCGCATTTCCTATTACTTTTTCTTCGTAAATTGGCTCTAGCATTCCTTTCATAGCTGCTTCAACATCTTCTAAGGCCTGATAAATAACTGAATATTGTTTAATTTCAACAGCCTCTTTTTCTGCCATATCTTTTGCTGTATTTACAGGACGTACATTGAATGCAATAATAATACATTTTCCTGCTTTAGCAAGTTGAACATCTGACTCTGTAACTGCTCCTGCTACTGCATGAATAACTCTTACCTTTACTTCGTCATTAGATAATTTTTCTAGTGATTGTTTTAAAGCTTGTGCTGTACCTTGTACATCTGCTTTTACAATGATATTTAATTGTTTTAAGTTTTCACTTTCCATTTTTTCAAATAAGTTGCTTAATGTTACTTTGCTGTTTTCCGCCATGATTTGTTCTCTTTCTTGGCGTTTTCTTCTTTCAATTAAATGTTTTGCCATTTTTTCGTCTTTTACTTCATAGAAAGTATCTCCTGCTTCTGGTACTTCTGTTAAGCCCATGATTTCAACTGGTGTAGATGGTCCTGCTTTCTTTACTTTTTGTCCTTTATCATTTTTCATAGCACGAATTCTACCAATTGATTTTCCTACAACGATAGTATCACCTTCGTCTAGAGTTCCTCTTTGTACAAGCATTGATGCAATAGGTCCTTTTGCTTTGTCTAGTCTTGCTTCAATAACAGTACCTTTTGCTTGTTTATTAGGATTTGCTTTTAACTCTTTCATGTCAGCTACTAATAGTACCATTTCTAATAAGTTATCAATATTTAATTTCTTTTTAGCAGAAATTGGCACATAGATAGTATCTCCGCCCCATTCTTCTGGTACTAGTTCATATTCCATTAATTCTTGTTTTATTTTTTCAACATTTGCACCTGGCAAGTCGATTTTGTTTACTGCTACAATAATTGGAATTTCAGCTGCTTTTGCATGATTGATAGCTTCTACTGTTTGTGGCATGACACCATCATCTGCTGCAATAATTAAAATTGCAATATCTGTAATTTGAGCACCTCTTGCACGCATAGCAGTAAATGCTTCGTGTCCTGGTGTATCTAAAAATGTAATCTCTCTACCTTTAATATTTACTTTATACGCACCAATATGCTGGGTAATTCCGGCCTGCTTCTCCTTCAATAACATTAGTACTACGGATAGCATCTAATAATGAAGTTTTTCCGTGGTCAACGTGTCCCATTACTACAACAACTGGTGGTCTCGCTTCTAATTCCTCAGCAGTATCTTCTGTGTCGTCAAATAGGATATCTTCCTCTTTTACTTCTTCTTTTTTGTTAGCAGTAATACCAAATTCTTCTGCTACTAAAAAGGCTGTATCAAAGTCAATTGTGTTATTAATGGTAGCCATTATTCCATAATTAAATAACTTTTTAATAACTTCTCCACTTGTTTTCTTCATTTCCATTGCTAAATCTTTAACTGTAATCATTTCTGGAATAGTAATTTCTTTTAATTCAAATATTTTTTGTTTGTTTCTTTCTTCTTCTCTTTGTGGCTTACGTTTATTTCTCTTTCCACGAGCAGTTGTTAAATCATAGTAGTCAAGCATTCCGCCTTCTTGGTCATCAAACATATTAGATAATTGATTAACTTGTTTTAAGTCTTTTAGCTTACCTTCATTAAAGCTTTCTTGGAAACGGTCACCTTTTTTGGCTTTTGTTCCTTTTTTCGCTTTATTGTCTTCATAACGATTTGCTTTTTCTTTATCAATTGCTCTTGTGCTAATATCTCTTTTATCTTCTTTTTCAACAATCTCTGTAGCCATAATATCTTTGATATTACGGTCAATTCCTCTATTATCTAATGGACGATTTCCATTTTGGAAACGATTATTATTATATCCATTTCCTTGACGATTATTTTGATACCCATTATTTTGTCCATAAGGACGGTTATTATTTCTATCAAATTGCCTATTATCACGGTTTTGATATCCATTTTGTCTGTTATCTCTATTTTGATAGCCACTTTGTCTATTATCATAATTACCATTTGGACGATTTCCATTTTGGAAACGATTATTATTATATCCATTTCCTTGATGATTATTTTGTCCATATGGGCGGTTATTATTTCTATCAAATTGTCTATTATCACGGTTTTGATATCCATTTTGTCTATTATCATAATTACCGCTTTGGCGATTTCCATTTTGGAAACGATTATTGTTATACCCATTTCCTTGATTGTTATTTTGATAATTGTTTGCTCTATTATTTTGATAAGAATTTTGCGTACTTGAAGGAGCAGTAATATTTTTAGCTTCTTCTACTACTGTTTTCTCTTCTTGTTTTGGTTTTACTTCTTCTACCTTTGGTTCTTCTTTTGGAGTTTCAATTTTTGTTTCTTCTACTACTGGTTTTGTTTCTATTGGTTTTACAGGTTCTTTCTCCGTTACTTCTTCTACTACAGCTTCTTCCTTTTTCTCTTCTTTTTGAGGAGTTTTTAAACCAAATAATTCACTTACTGTCATTGGTTTTACAGGTTGCTTTCTGTAGACAATATTGTAATCTTGATTTTTTCTTCTTTCTACAAAACCAACATCATTTCTATTTACTTCTTGTTTTTCTTGCTTTTCTTCTTTTTCTTCAAGGTCAGTACGAATTACCTCACGTCTTATAATGACTGGGGTTTGTTTTTCTGCTTTTTTCTTATCACTGCCTTTTTTATCTTGTTGCTCTTCTTTCTTTTCAGTTTTAGTTGCTTTCTTTTCTCCGCCTTTAAAACCTTCTTTGATTTGGTTTGCTTGCTCTTCTTCAACAGCACTCATATGGCTAGTTGCTTCAATGCCTAGTTCTTGTGCTTTGGCTACAACCTCTTTACTTCCTAATCCTAATAATTTTGCTATTTCATGTATTTTAATTCTACCCAATCATTTCACCCCCATTAATGATACTTATCATTTTCTTTGAAAAACCAATATCTTTAATTCCTATCACTGCCTTATTTACCTTTCCTATCGCTTTACTTAATTCCTCTATGGATAATATGGTATACATTGTAATTTGATACTTTCTTGCTTCTTCTTCTAAATTTTTCTTTGTTCTGTCAGAAGCATCTTCTGCTACTAATACTAATTTCACTTTTCCTTTTTGCATATCTTCTATGCAAGCATCAGTACCAGCTACAATCTTCCCAGCCTTAGTGGCAATTCCTATCAGTCCACATATTCTTGTGCTATCACTCAAATTTTATTACTCCTTTATTCTTTCTCTTAACTCTTCATAGATGTTATCTTCTATTTTCATTTCAAAACTTTTTTCTAATCTTCTTGACTTAATCGCTTTTTCTAAACATTCTGTATTATCACAAAGGTAGGCTCCTCTTCCTTGTGCTTTTCCTGTTTTGTCAAGTGAGATTTTTCCCTCTTTATTTTTTACAATACGAATTAAGTCCTTTTTATCTTTTTGCGTATTACATCCAATACATGTTCTTTGTGGTAATTTTTTCAAAATGTTTGTCACTTCCTTCATTTTAAGTGTATTTGCAAATTTTATACATTATTCATTAGTATCTGCCTTTTTTGACTTTCTTGTCTTTTTTTCTTTTTCAGGTTCTTCTTCTGTTTTCTTTTTCCTTGTTTTTTTAGGCTTTTCTTCTACATCTTCCTCTTCTTTTTTAGCTGCTTTCTTTGTTACCTTCTTTGTTGTTTTTTCTTCTTCGCTCTCTTCAGCTTTTTTTGTAGTTTTCTTGGTAGCTTTTTTCGTAACTTTTTCTTCTACTGTCTCTCCTACCATTTCTTCGTTAATAATTTCGTCTTGTACTTCTTCTATATTTTCGGTCTCTTCTTGTGCTTTTTGCATCATTTCTCTAAATTGAGATTCGCTCTTAATATCAATTTTCCAAGTAGTTAGTTTTGCTGCTAATCTAGCATTTTGACCAGCTTTTCCAATTGCTAAAGATAATTGGTCATCTGGAACAATTACTTGTGCAAATTTTTCTTCTTCATGAACATCTACTGCCATAACTTGTGCTGGAAGTAATGCTGAAGAAATATAGATAGCTGGGTCTGGGTTCCATTCAATAACATCAATCTTTTCTCCACTTAATTCATTAATAATGTTTTGAATACGAATTCCCTTTTGTCCTACACATGAACCAACTGGGTCAATATTTTCATTTGGAGAATATACTGCTACTTTGCTTCTGCTTCCTGGGTCTCTTGAAACACTTTTTAGTTCAATAACTCCCTCATAAATTTCTGGAATTTCTAGTTCAAATAATTTTCTAACGAAATCTGGGCAAGCTCTTGATACTAATACTTGTGGTGAACCTTTTGCTCCTCTTTCAACATCTACAACATAAGCTCTTAATTTATCATTAACATGATATTTTTCAGTTGGTATTTGTTCTCTTACTGTCATAACACCTTCTAGTCTTCCTAAGTCTAATACCACAACTCCACCATCAGCTTTTTGCACTAGTCCTGATACGATCTCACCTTTTCTATCATTAAATGCTTCAAAAAGAACATTTCTAGATTCTTCTCTAATTTTTTGTACAATAACTTGTTTAGCAGTTTGTGCTGCAATTCTTCCAAAGTTCTTTGGAACAATTTCGATTTCAGCAATATCTCCAATTGCTAATTTTTTGCTTATTTTTTGTGCATCTGCTAAATTAATTTGTAAATTTGGATTTTCCACTACTTCCACTACTTCTTTTTCAGCATAGACATGTGTTTCTCCTGAATTACTATCCATAGTTACTCTTACATTTTCACTTGATTCAAAATTTCTTTTATATGCAGTTACTAAAGCAGTTTCAATAGACTCTAGAATAACATCTTTTTTTATTCCTCTCTCTTTTTCTAATTCCTCTAATGCCTCAATTAACTCTTTGCTATCAATAGCTGGTCCATTTGCTCTTGCCTTTTTCATTCTCCCAATTCCTCCTTAATTCCAATGATATTTTAATTTCATTTTCGCAATATTTTTTCTCTCTATCTTGGTCTCTTCTTCTTTGCCTTCGACCTTTAGTATCAATTTTTCTTGGTCAAATTCCTGTAGAACTCCCTCTATTTGCTTTTCTTTTTCTATTGCTTTAAATAAATGGCATACAATTTCATTTCCTAGATTTGCTTGCAAATGTTTGTCTTTTCTTAATACTCTTTCTATTCCTGGTGATGATACTTCTAAAAAATATTGGTCTTTAATATAATTTGCTTCATCTAGCATATCATTAATTGCATCATTTACTTTTTCGCAATCTTCTAGACTTATTCCCTCTAGCTTATCTATAAAAATTCTTAAATAATAGTCTTGTGCTTCTTTTTCATAGATAACATCGTATAGTTCATAGCCTAAATCCTCAATTGTTTTATGAATTAGGTTTTCCACCTTTTCTTCTATATTTGCCATTTTACTCCTTCTTTGTCAGTTTTTGGGACAGATGTCAGTTAAACTAACGTCCCTAACCTGACATTTTACGATAGAAGCGTGGGATTTGTTCCCACGCTTCTAGTAATTTATCTTGCGATTATTAGTATACCCTATTTTTTCAGTAATTGCAAGAGTTTTTTAAGATTTTATTGAAATTTACATTCCTTTTCCTAAAGTCAGAAAAACTGATATAAAAAGTAATGTATTTTATAATACAACTAATACTGGTCTAAAGCTACAATTTGTAGCTGGCTCTCCACTATTTGCATTGAAAGCATAAGGTCCTGCTAAACTGCTACTTCCATAATCTCCGCCACGTATCATAAATGGCATCTGTGTACTTGGAAATTGTGAAAATTCTGCATTCCAGCTATCATCCCAGTTAGAAATACTATTGCTTGATACTTCATAAATGCTATCCCCATATTTATCTTTATTGGCTCCATAGTTGCTTGTAGCATCATCACTGCTTGCAACTGCATAATTAAATTTTGTTTTATTTGCACCTTTAATGAGTACATCACCATAAGTATATCTGTTGTTATTACTAATTGCTCCATCTGTTCCTGGCTCTTTCACATACCCATTTTCTAGGTAACTTGCTGTATATTCCCAAGCTCCACCTGCCATATCATAAATTCCTGTGACATTGCCTGTGGAACTTGCTTGCATTCCCTGTTCACTCGTATAATTAGTATCTACGCCTGTGTTTTGACTAGATGTAGCTGCATTTCCTGCTGAACCTGTAATATAACTTCCACTATTATTAATCCATATTTCACTATTTTTTCCATAAACGCTTTGGCTTAAATATGCTACTGCTCCCCATTCTGTATTCTTCATCAAATGACTATTTAAGGTTGGCATATAATTTAAACAAACAGAATAGCTTGTCCCAATTTGAATATTTCTCCAACTAGTTACTCCTGGTTTTACTTGTAATGTTTTTGTTGTTACATTGGTATTCTCCGAACCTGTATTTTCTGAGGTTGTACATTCTGTATGGCTTGCTTCAAATTTTGCTACCCATATTCCTGTTACACTTTGTTCATATTGAAATGCTGGGTGTACAACATATCCATCTGGGAAAGAAGTATAATTTTGAGTCGTTCCTGCGTTATATTCTACAATTACTGGACCTTCTTTGATTGGGTTATTGGTTGCTTCTTTTAAGAAACAAATATCCACTGTACCTGTAATAGAATCTCCGCCTTTATGATAATTTTGTGTAATTTTATAGGCATATCTTGGAATCCAAACAAACATGCTTCCTACACTCGTTACTCTTTTTCCTTTCATCTCTTGCATTGTTGCTGTTGTAACATCTATAATACCTTCTACTGTTAAACCATCTGTTAATATGACATTAGCCCATTGTTTCCCTCTATAATTATACCAATTTTCATCACTACTATCCGTTACTACCCAAGAACCATTTTGCCACTTTACTGGTATCATACCTTCTTTTAGTTTTGGACTATTCACACTTTCATCTAAATTAATTGCACTAATACCTGTTCCTGATGATCCAACACTATCGATTAAATCATTCGTTTTCTCTTCTTCCTTTGTTGCTGCATTTTGTTGTGACTGTTGTGCTTCTTGTGCTGATTTTAAAAGACCTTGTCTACTTAATATTGTTCCTACACTAGCTCCAACAATTAATAATATAACGAGAATTGTAATTACTAATATTGTTAAGGTAATACCTTCTTGTTTTTTTAAGTTCATCTTCTGTTTTCCTCCTTGATTTGCTTGTATTTTACCCATTTTTATGGCATAATAGTACATACAAAATGATTTTTGAAAGGATACTATTACTCATGGACTCATATCGTAAATTAGAATACAATCAAATTATACAAATAATCCAAGGATATTGCAAGACTTATCTTGGAAAAAAACGAAGCTTTCAAATGGAACCTTGTTTTACTTTTGAAGCAGTTCGTACTTCACTTTCTAAAACTATGGAAGCTAGCAAGCTTCTTTATCAAAATGGTCGTCCCCCTTTTTCAGAATTAAATGAATTGGAAATTCCTTTAAAAACTTTAGAAAGTAATCAAATTTTATCTGCTAGATCTCTTTTAGATTTGGCACATTTGTTAAAAGTTGCTAGAGAATTGAAAGAATATTTTAAATCTACTGCTGAACAAGAAGAAACTGAAAGCTTTTTACAAGAGTATTTTTATACACTCTATGCTAATGCAGCTATAGAGAGAAAAATTTTTGATAGGATTTTAGATGAAAACACTATCAGTGATAACGCTTCTTCTAAGCTTGCCAGTTTAAGAAGAAGTCGTAAAAACCTAGAGCAGGGAATTAAAGATAAACTATCTTCTTTGATACATTCTGCCAACTACTCCAAATACTTAATGGAACCTGTGATTACCATACGTAATAACCGTTATGTTATTCCAGTCAAACAAGAATATCGTTCAAATATTCAGGGTTTTATTCATGATATTTCTTCAAGTGGTTCTACTGTCTATTTAGAACCAACCAGTGTATTTGAAGCCAATAACCAAATTGCAAGTATTCGTATGGAAGAAGAGATTGAAATTGAAAAAATTTTAGAAGAATTAACTGTCCTTCTTTATGAAATATTAACAGAATTAAATCTAAATTTGTCTACGATTGGAACCTTGGATTTGCTATTTGCCAAAGCTAGATACGCTCAAAGTTATAACGGAGTTATGCCAATACTAAATCAAGAAAAAAAGATAAATTTAATAAAAGCAAAACATCCCTTAATCGCTCCTAATGATGTTGTTCCAATAGATGTTTCCCTAGGAGAAACTTATACTTCTCTTATCATCACTGGTCCCAACACTGGTGGAAAAACAGTGGCTTTAAAAACACTTGGCTTATTGCTATTAATGGCATATTCAGGTATCCCCATCCCTTGTCATGAAGAAAGTCAAATTTGCGTATTTGACCATATTTTTTTAGACATTGGAGACGAACAAAATATTCAAGAATCTTTGAGTACTTTTTCTTCTCATATGCTTCATATTGTGCAAATTACAGGGCAAGTAACCTCTAATAGCTTAATTCTATTAGATGAATTAGGTTCTGGAACAGATCCTATAGAAGGTGCTAGTTTGGCAATTAGTATTTTAGAATACTTTGCTAAAGTAGGAGCCTTAGTTTCTTGTACTACCCACTACCAAGAATTAAAGGAATTTGCTTTAGTTACTGAAGGATTTGAAAATGCTAGTTTTGAATTTGATGTAGAAAACCTAAAACCAACTTATCATTTGCTAGTTGGCATTCCTGGAAAGAGTAATGCTTTTGAGATTAGCAAACGTTTAGGTTTATCCCCTGCTATTATTGAAAGGGCTAACTCTTTCATTGAGCAAGACCATGCTTCTATTGAGGAAGTTTTAAAAAGTATTTATGAAGATAAGCTTACCATTGAAAAACAAAAAGAAGAAATACAGAAAAACTTAAATCAAGTTGAAGTTTTACGAAAATCTTTAGAACAAGACAATTCTGACTTATTGCAAAAAAGGCAAACAATGATAGATGATGCGAAATCTGAGGCTAGAGATATCTTGTTTTCAGCTAAGGAAGAAGCAAATAGCATTTTACAAGAACTAAACAAAAACGAAGTAGATATTCGCAAAGCAAATAGGCTCCGAAATGAATTGAATGATAAAATAAAAGACTTAGGAAGCTCTACTACTAACCTTGTGAACTCACAACCATTGAGCAAAAATGATGTTCACCAAGGTCTTGAAGTATGGATTCCTTCTTTACAAAATTCAGGAACCATCTTAAGTAGCCATGCCACAAAAAATGACAAAGTTCAAGTACAAGTTGGATTAGCTAAAATGAATTTGAAGTTAAATGAATTGAGCTTGATAAATACTTCTTCTACACAAAATAATGCCAAAATATCTAACATTGCTAAAAATACTAAAAATTTTGAACATTTAAAAACAAACTCTTTTACTCATGGAAAGGTAACAACTAATCAAGACTCCAAAGCCAAATTTATCTCACCTGAAATCAATGTCATTGGTCAAAATGTAGATGACGCTATTTATGTAATTGATAAATATTTAGATAATTGTATTATGAGTGGTATGTCTCCTATTCGTATTGTTCATGGTAAAGGTACTGGAAAACTTCGTGAAGGTATTCATCAGTATTTGAAAAAACATTCTCATGTGAAGTCTTTTAGGCTTGGTACTTTTGGCGAAGGTGAAATGGGTGTGACTGTGGTGGAGTTAAAATAAATATCGTTTTTCATGACTATCCCTCTTTTCTATTTTTACTATTAGAATTTTCTAAATTCCAAAGTATACAATTGTCTCTATTGCATTTAATTTTACATAATAGTATTTCGCCATTAATGCATATGAGAAAAGCTCTTGCCATTTTACATAACGTGTGGTATAATACCCCTGTACATATTTTTAAGGAGGAATTTCTCATGACTTTCAGCCGGAACTTTTTGAACCAAATCGCTTTTCCCTTCATGGTGGTTTCCATCATGCTCCTGCTTCTTTTTACCTTTTTGCTGCCCATCCCGCTGTTGCTTAACTTCTGGTATGGTATCGCAATCATCGTAATCGACATCGTCCTTTTGGTAAAAGCCTTTTTGTTCACCAAAACAACCGATTTCCAATACATGATTTCGTATGACAGCAAGTATCTCATAATTGAGATACCTGGCAAAGAGCGGCACGTTTATAACAGAAATACCTTGCATATTGGTAAAGGTTCCAAGTATTTTTTGCTTCAAGATGGAGAAACTCAGCACGCCTATCTTTATAACAATAAGGTGTCTACATTCCTCGCCCAACTCGAATAGAGTACAAAAAAAACGGAGTCCCAGTGATTTTTCACTGGGGCTTTGTTCATAGTTCTATTGTACACTCATTCCATATTGTTGCATTAACCATGAATAGTAATCAAATACATCCATTGTTTCTGGTATTCCATAATCTGCACCATAAGTCTCTACACTAATGCTTTCAATCACAACATCTGTTTTAGGCTTATCTGCTTGAAGAGCATTTCCCTCTTTATCCTTTGGAGCTTCTTCTCCCTCTTTTAATTCAGAACTTCTATAAGTTACATCTACCTTCTCTATTTTTTCTATAACTTCCATTCCCTCTATTACTTCACCAAATGCCGCATAAACACCATCTAAAGAAGTAGTATCTTTTGTCATAATAAAGAATTGAGAACCTGCTGAGTTATATCCCTCTTCTGTTTTTCCCATTTGGCTATAATCTGACCTTGCCATAGAAATAACACCTTTTTTATGTTTTAAGGTATTTTTTGTATAACCATTTGCTATAAATTCACCTTTAATTGCATATTCTTTATCAATTGCTACCTCATCTTGGATATTACTTAATTTTGGAGAACCTGAACCTACACCATTGATATCTCCACCTTGTATCATGAAGTCTGGAATCGTTCTATGGAAAGTTAATCCATTATAAAATCCACGGTTTGCTAAACGAATAAAATTAGCAACTGTATTTGGTGCTTTATCTGGGTATAATTCAATCTTCACTTCTCCATAATCTTTTACTATCATTGTTGCCACTGGGTTTGGATAACTAACTGTTGCTTTTTTGTAAAATCCATATCCAACAAATCCAATTCCTACTAAAGCTAATATAATAAGTATTATTAATACTATTCTTAAAAATATTTTCATAAGTTTCCTCCTAATTTTTTACTCTTTGAGATTATACAATTACATCATTAAATTGTCAAATACAAATTGTTCTTGCATACGTTTTAATGATTGCCTAATGGTTCTTGCTCTAATCTCTCCAATTCCATCAACATCGTCTAACTGTTGTAGATCTGCAGCTAGTATGTGTTGGAAAGATTTAAAGCTCTTAATTAAATTTTCTACAATGTTGCTTGGCATTCTTGGAATTTTGTTAAGCACACGATATCCTCTTGTATAAACACCAACTTCATCATAATTATCAAACGCACCATATCCTAGACTTTTTGCAATTCTTTCTGCAATTAGCAAATCATCTCTATCTAAATTTCTAATCTCTTCTAATATTCTTTCTGCTGTACGCTTCTTACCTGGTGCAATATAGTCTTTAATAATATATAACTCTTCTTTTTCTAAATCACCAATTAATTCTTCTAATTGCATTTCAAGAAGTCTTCCCTCTACTCCTAACTCATAAATGGCCTTTTGAACTTCTTCTACTACTTTCATTACCATTTCTGCACGTTGAATACTATTAATCACATTTTCTAGAGTAACAATATCATTAAATTCATACTCATTCAAAAGTCCTAGCTTGTCATCAAATACCTTCTTGTATTTTTCCACTGTTTGTAATGCTTGACTTGCCTTTGAAATTACTTTAGAAGTATCTTCTAACACATAACGTTGGCTTCCTTTAAAAATAGTAATAATGCTTCTTCTTTGTGAAATACTAATTACCAAGCTGTTGGTCTGCTTTGCCATACGCTCTGCTGTACGATGCCTTGTACCAGTTTCAGTAGTTGTTACATTAGAAGAAGGGATCAGTTGTGCATTAGCATACAAAATCTTTTTAAAGTCATCACTTAAGACAATAGCACCATCCATTTTGGCAAGCTCATATAACCTAGAAGAAGTATAGTCAATATCTAACCTAAATCCCCCATCCACTAACTCTAAAAGGTCCTTTGTTTCTCCAATGACAATTAAAGCACCTGTTTTTGCTTTTAAGATGTTTTCTAGTCCATCACGAATTGGCGTACCTGGTGCAATCATCTTCAATACTTCTGTAATCAATTCCTCTTTCTTGACAGCCACTTTGCTCCCTCCTTATTTTAACCCCACTGCTCTCATAGCATCATTTACATCTTTGACCCCTATTATATCTAAATCATACTTTTCTTTCAATAGTTTTTTATTACTTTCTGGAATAATACACTTTTTAAACCCAAGTTTTTCCGCTTCTTTTAGTCTTTTATCAATCAAATTCACTGCTCTTACCTCTCCTGTAAGCCCCACTTCTCCAATAATAGCAGTAGTTTTATCTATACTCACATTTTTATAACTAGAAGCACAAACAATTACCATTCCTAAATCCACTGCTGGTTCACTAATTTTAATACCACTCACTACATTTAGATAAATGTCTTGTGAACTTAAAGGAATTCCCGCTCTTTTTTCTAATACCGCCACTAAAATTGTTAGTCTGTTATAGTCAATTCCATTTGCGGTTCTTCTTGGGAAACCAAAAATCGTTGGTGTTGTCAATGCCTGCAATTCAATTAGTAATGGTCTTGTTCCCTCCATACTCGCTACAATCACTGAACCTGGAGGGTTGTCCTCTCTTTCTGAAATTAATACAGAAGACGGATTGGTAATTTCCACCATTCCCTCACTTTGCATTTCAAACATACCTACTTCATTGGTAGAACCAAAACGATTTTTCACACTACGTAAAATACGATAAGAAAAATATCTTTCTCCTTCTAAATATAGCACGGTATCTACCATGTGTTCTAACACCCTTGGTCCTGCAATATTTCCTTCTTTCGTTACATGTCCAATAATAATGGTGGTAATATCACTTCCTTTGCAAACTCTCATCACACGTGATGTAATTTCACGTACTTGGCTAACAGTTCCAGCAGCTGCTGAAATCTCATCAGAATACATGGTTTGAATAGAATCGATAATTACTAACTTTGGTTTCATTTCTAAAATATTATTCTCTATTAACTCTATATCTGTTTCTCCTAAAAATAAGATATCATCATTATGAATACCTAGTCTATCTGCTCTTAGTTTAATTTGCTCTGCTGACTCTTCTCCTGAAACATATAGTACTTTTCCTTCTCCTTGTACTTTATCACAAAGTTGCAAAATCAAAGTAGATTTACCAATTCCTGGCTCTCCACCAACTAATACTAAGGAGCCTTTTACTAAGCCTCCTCCTAATACTCTATCTAATTCTCCAATCCCTGTGTGTGTACGAACTGCATCTTTTCCTACAACCTCATTCAAAGCCTTTGGAGTAACTGACCTACTTTTTTTATCCATACCACTACCGTGTATCTTTGGCTAACTTTTCTTCGTAAAAACTATTCCATTCATTACACCCTGGGCATTTTCCTAGCCATTTGGTAGACTCGTAGCCACAACTACTACATACAAATACTGTTTTCGTTTTTGCCATTTGCTCGCTCCTTTTCATGTCAGTTTAGGGGACGTTCTTTAAAACTGACAAAAGTGTCAGTTAAACCTACGTCCCTAAAAGTGACAAAAGTGTCAGTTTTTGGGACACACTTTCATTTTTCCGTATCTCTCTTACTACTTTTAACTGCTCTATATATTAGTCTTTCACTAACACCTAAAATTCTAGCTAACTGCTTTCTCTCTATTCCTTCTATCTTAGCAGCTTGTGCAATTTTTTCATTTCTGCTTTTTACATTTAAATTCTGAACTAAAACTAAATTTTCTACTTTTAAAGCTTCTTTTACCATTTGAATTGCTATTTCATCATTTAATTGGGTATTTTCTAGTTCAAACTCATCTACTATAAACTTTTTCATTTTTCTATATTCTTCATGAAAGTCTTTGAAATCTTCTGAGTCCATTTCTGCCATTTTTAATACTTTACTTGAATCTACAAATTCGCTAATTCTATAATATCCTTGATAACTGCTCCAGTTATATTCAGAATACCCACATATTCCTGCTTTTTCTGGATTAAAATGAATATATCTAACTAAATTTAGAAAATATGGTAATGTTTCTATCTGCTTACTTTTAAATCGATTGTAAAATACATGACCAATTCGCTCATATTTTTTATTAAAATATAAGGCATAACTAGTCGCTAAAGATTGCACTATCTTCGAAAGATTATCTCCTTTATCCATGATTAATAAATGAACATGATTATCCATTAAAACATATGCATATAAATCATATTGGTATTTTTCTTTACTTTCTTTTAATGATTTTAAAAATTTACTTCTATCAACATTATCATAAAAAATTTCTTGTTGATTAATACTACGTAGGATTACATGATAAACATTAGAATAAGATTTTTGATATTCTCTTGCGTATCGGGGCATAAATGCGCCTTCTTGTATAATATATTTAGGTTTTTTAAATGGGATCTACCTATAAAACCCAT
>CANDRW010000017.1 GCA_947388675.1 uncultured Clostridium sp.
CTTGAAAATAGAGGAGTGTATCTAAATAAAATCTAAAATTAGTTTACACTACCTATTAGAGATAGGGGGGAAACGAATTTATTACAGTGGTGATACAAAAACAATTTCGGAAAAAGTGATACAAGAATTTCGAGAAGGAAAGTTAGATGAGTTTTATCAAGATGTTAGTAGATATGATACACCAGCACATATAAGTATAGAAGAATTAAAAAGAATATTTAATCAAAGCGAAAGAAGCAAAATTACTTGTATGCATTTTGATGATGAAATAACCATGCAAATGGCAGAATGTGTTGGATTTAATGTAGCAAGAGTAAAAGGATTAAGAGAATTGGAACGATAATATAGTTAAAAAACAGTAGAAAATTTAAAAAGCTACTGTTTTTTTATTTTAGAAAAATCTGGAACGGATAAAATTATTCATGATGGTAAAAATAAAAATGGGAGGGAAAGAAATGATATTTAAACCAACTGCTATTTATTTTGAAAAAGATATAGAAAATTATGAGTTAGGGAAAAAGTTATTAGAAAAATATAAGGATGTTCCTAAAATCCAAATTGAAAATCATAACAATATAGAAGAAATGAGAAAAAAGGAAAATTCAGAATTTTTGAAAATGAAGAAAAATTTAATTATTGGTACAAGGAAAACACATAAATTTGTAGAAAATCACAAAGTATCTGACTATTTAGTACCATATACTTCTTCAGGTTGTATTGCTAGTTGTATGTATTGTTACTTAGTGTGCCATTATAATAAATGTGCCTATATGAGACTATTTGTAAACAGAGAAGAAATGCTAGAAAAAATTATCAAAACAGCAAATAAATCAGAAAAAGAATTAACTTTTGAAATCGGAAGTAATAGTGATTTGGTATTGGAAAATACGATAACAAACAACTTAGTTTGGACAATAGAAAATTTTAAAGATACTGAAAAGGGAAAACTAACCTTTCCAACAAAATTTGCTTATGTAGATGATTTATTGCCATTGGACCATAGACATAAAGTGATTATTAGAATGAGTGTTAATCCTGAATACATTATTAATCATGTGGAGTTTGGAACTTCAAGATTAAAAGAGAGAGTAGAAGCAATTAACAAATTAGTAGAGGCAGATTATGAAGTAGGAATACTAATTGCACCTGTTATCTTTTTAGAAAATTGGAAAGAGTTATATCATGAATTAATTGTATATTTGCAAGAAAATCTAAGTGAAAAAGCAAAAGAAAAGATATTTTTTGAAGTGATTTTTATGACATATAGTTATGTACATGATGCGATTAATAAAGAAGCATTTCAAAATAGTATAGAAATATTTAATAAAAGTAAAATGACAGGAAGAGGAAAAGGTAAGTATATGTATCAAACAGATATTAGAAAAGAGGGGGAAGAGTTTTTTAGAAAAGAATTAAATCAGTATTTTAAGGATAATAAAATATGGTATATAGTATAATTCAAGGAGTTACTTTTATATTCAACTTTTGAGTTGATAAAAACTGATTTTGTCGTAAATAATACTTTGTGGAAAGAAGGTAAATAATGAGTTTAGAAAAAGTAGATAATAATTCCATGATTATTAAAATCACAGTTAGTATATAGTTTATAGTCTTAACAAAGTTTTTTAAAAAAAAGTTTACAAACATAAAGGCTATGGTATAATATAAACAAAATTAGTAAATACTTGAATTAGTAGAAAAGAAGAAAGGAAATGAGATGAAGATAAAAGATTAAGGAATAACATTAGTAGTCCTAGTAGTAACAATTGTGGTATTATTGATATTAGCGGGAATCACAATAGTATATGTATTGGGAGATAATGTAATATTTAAGTTGGCTCAAGAAGCGAAAGACAAAATGGACAAAGCAAAGAAGGTGAAAAATGAAAGAAGACATTGTAATATTAATTCCAGCATATAATCCTAATAGTAAAATTTATGAATTAGTACAAAAATTACGAGAAAATGGATTTTTTAAAATAGTTGTAGTAGATGATGGAAGCAGTAAAAAGGATTTTTTTCAAAGTATAGAAGGCTCAGTAACTTTACTACATCATAAAAGTAATTTAGGAAAGGGGAGAGCTTTAAAAACTGGAATGGCTTATTGCATAGAGATGTATCATAATATAATAGGAATTATAACAGTAGATGCAGATGGACAACATAAAATAGAAGATGTTTGTAGAATATATGAAGCTTTTAAAGAAAATAGTGCAGGTATTATTTTGGGAAGTAGAAATTTTAGAAAAACTGGAATACCAGTAAAAAGTAGAATAGGAAACATTGCATGTTCTAAATTATTAAAATATAAAATAAAAGTAAAAATAAGAGATACACAAACAGGATTAAGAGCCATACCATTTTGTTTGCTAGAGTCTTTTAAGGAAATAGGAGGAGAACACTTCGAATATGAAACCAATGTATTAATATACTGTTGCAAAAGAAATATAAATATACAAGAGTTACCAATAGAAAGTATATACATAGAGAAAAATAGATCAAGCAATTATCGACCAATAAGAGATTCTATTAGTATTTTAAAACAGTTGTATAAATAGAAAAAACAGTAGAAAAGTTACACTTCACTTCTACTGCTTTTTTTAAGTCAAAGTAATTTTATTCTTATTCTTCTTAATAATCTTCTCATCTTTTAATCTTTTAATTTCACGCATCATGGCAGTTCTTTCAATCATCAAATAGTCAGATAAATCTGTCAAAGAAAGTGGAAGTTCAAAGGTTTTACTACGATTTTCAGAAGCTAAGATTTGAAAATAGGTGAGAAGTTTATCCCTAACACTTTTATTAGTAAGAAGTAGCATTCTAAAGTTTTGCTTAGCAATACTAGAAAAAACAAGGTCAGGAAGGTTTTTTAAAATCTCAATATGATATAAACAATCTTCAGTACAATTTTCAGCAGCATCATAAGGATAAAAAAGAACTTTACATTTTTCTTTGGCTAAAACAAATAACTCTCTATCCATATAAATTTTGAAGAGAGGTTCACCAAATACATCGTTTTTCGTATAATAATATAAAATCTTTTTATTGCCATCTTTATCATAAGTTAAAAGCTGTGCTCTTCCTTCTAATAAGATGCAAAATTGATTTCTTTTTGAAAGTAAAGTAGTAACAATTTCATCAGCTTGAAATTCCTTGATTTCAATAAGCCTACAGTTACTTTTAAATCTATCTACAAAATTATCGCTATCGAAATTTCTAATCATTCAAATCACCTATACCAATACTATATCATAAAATAGTTGCCATAGCAACACTGAAAAAATAAAAAGTGAATTCATGTGGGTTTGGATAGAGAAATATTTTGTAATATAATTGTAATATTAGAGAAAAACATAGTTAATACAAGGCTTATCACAAACTAAAAAAAGAAAATTACAAAAAGTTGCCATAGCAACTTTCCTAAAATCCAATTTTCAAATAAAATATAACCATCCTAAAGAGAAGAACCATCAAGATAAAAAACAACACACAGGATTAAAGAACGATAAAAAACATAGGGGGTAAAACATGAAAATAATCAAAAGAGATGGAACAATAGTAGAACATAATCCTGAGAAAATCAGAATAGCTATTGGAAAAGCAAACAATGAAGTAAGAAGAAAGGAAAGAGCAACAAAGGAAGAAATCGAGGAAATTATTGAGTATATTGAAGAACTAGGTAAACCTAGAATGCTTGTAGAAGATATCCAAGATATTATTGAACAAAAATTAATGGAAATTGGAAGATATAATTTAGCAAAACAATATATTACATATCGTTACACAAGAGCATTAATTAGAAAAGCAAATACAACAGACCAAAGTATTAAAGAATTAATCGAAGGTGAAAGTGAATATTGGAATAGTGAAAATGCTAACAAAAATGCTAAAGTAGTAACAACACAAAGAGACTATTTAGCAGGAATTACAAGTACAGATATTACTAGAAGATTTTTATTGCCAGAAGATGTAGTAAAAGCACATGACGAAGGAATTATCCATTTCCATGATGCAGACTATTTTGCGCAGAATGCTTTAACCAATTGCGAATTAATTAATTTAGATGATATGCTACAAAATGGTACTATTATGAATGGAGTTATGATTGAAAAACCACACAGATTTATTACAGCATGTACCATTGCAACACAAATTATTCTAGCAGTTACCTCTTCTACTTATGGTGGTGCCACAGTATCTCTATCTCACTTAGCACCATTTGTAAAAAGCAGCTATGATAAATACTATAAAAAATATAAAGAAAATGGATTGACAGAAGAACAAGCGAAAAAGTTTGCAGATTTAGATACTAGAAAAGAAGTGGCAGATGGAGTACAAACCTTTAATTATCAAGTTAATTCAATGACAAATACCAATGGACAAGCACCATTCTTATCAGTTACTATGTATTTAGGAGAAACAGAAGAATACAAAGAAGAATTAGCCTTAATTATTGAAGAATTCTTAAAAGAGAGAATTTTAGGATTTAAGAATGAAAAAGGTGTATACATTACCCCAGCTTTCCCTAAATTATTATACGTTTTAGAAGAAGATAATGTTCATGAAGAAAGTAAATATTGGTATTTAACAAAATTAGCAGCAGAATGTACTGCTAAGAGAATGGTTCCAGATTATATTTCAGAGAAAATGATGAAACAATTAAAAGTAAATGAAGTGGGAGATGGAGATTGCTATCCTTGTATGGGATGTCGTTCTTTCTTAACACCAGATAGAACTATGAGCCTTGGAAACTTAGCTAATGCAAAGAACTACAAAGAAGGAAAAGGAAAATATTATGGAAGATTCAACCAAGGTGTAGTAACCATTAACTTAGTAGATGTTGCTCTATCTTCAGGAAAAGATTCAAAGAAATTCTGGGATATTTATGAAGAAAGATTAGAATTATGCCATAGAGCATTGCAAGTAAGACATGAAAGATTAGCAAAAGCAACTAGTGATATAGCACCAATTTTATGGCAACATGGAGCTTTAGCAAGACTTCCAAAAGGAGCAAGCTTAGAACCATTACTACATAATGGATATTCTACAATTTCACTTGGCTATGCAGGTTTATATGAATGTGTAAAATATATGACTGGAAAGAGTCATACAGATAATGGAGAAGCAAAAGATTTTGCTACTCAAGTTATGCAAAAAATGAATGATAAATGCAAAGAATGGAAAACGGCAGAAAACATTGATTATAGTGTTTATGGAACCCCTATTGAATCAACAACCTATAAATTCTCTAAATGCTTAAAAGAAAGATTTGGAGTAGTAGAAGGAATTACAGATAAAAACTACATTACAAATTCATACCATGTACCTGTAACAGAAGAAATTGATGCTTTCTCTAAACTAAAATTAGAAAGTGAATTCCAAAAGTTAAGTCCAGGTGGAGCTATCTCTTATGTAGAAACACCAAACTTACAAAACAACTTAGATGTTGTAGTTCAATTGATTCAATACATTTATGATAATATTATGTATGCTGAATTAAATACAAAATCAGATTATTGCCAAGAATGTGGATTTACAGGTGAAATTCTAATTGATGATAATTTAGAATGGTATTGCCCAGAATGTGGAAATAGAAACCATGATACATTAAATGTAGCAAGAAGAACTTGTGGATATATTGGAAGCAATTTCTGGAATAAAGGAAGAACACAAGAAATTAAAGAAAGAGTACTACATATTGATAATAAAGATTATGATGAAAAAGAAGATGAAGGATGTAGTCATTGCCATACTACAGCAGTAGTACAAGAAGCGGTATAAATTAATAAAAACATATATGATAACGTTTGACCTTGCTGGTCGCAACCTTCTTATTTAAATAAGGTTGGTTGCTCCATGCTCGCTTCGCTCAAACACTGCGTGGTCATTACTTTATCATATATGTTTTATTAGTATATAAGGAGGAGAATATGCGATATAATAAAATTCGTAAAATGGATATTTCAGATGGACCAGGAATTAGAGTATCTATTTTTATGCAAGGATGTGCTTTTCACTGCAAAAATTGTTTCAATCCAGAAACACATGATTTTAATGGTGGAAAAGAGTTTACAGAAGATACTATTGATACGATATTAGAGTTATGTGACAATGAAACAATAGAAGGGTTATCTATATTAGGTGGAGAACCAATGCATCCAACCAATATAGCAGGAACTACGAGATTAGCAAAAGCATTTAAGAGAGAATATCCAAATAAAACAATATGGGTATGGAGTGGATTTCTATTTGACAGAGATTTAAAGAATGAAGAAGTACTAAACTATATTGATGTATTAGTAGATGGACAGTATGTAGATGAATTACATAACCCAACTTTAAAGTGGAGAGGATCAGAAAATCAAAGGGTCATTGATGTGCAGAGGAGTTTGAGAGATGGAAGTGTTGTAGTACTTGAGTAATGCTGACTAGATGTATGTCCTCAAAATAATATATTGCTAAAATTTTAAAATATATGTTTACACACACTGGGAAACAATGTATAATATAACTAATAAGTAAAGAAAAGAGGACAAATAAATGAAAGAAAACTTAAGTGAATTTTTAAAATTAGCTTATAGGCACAACAAAATTAGAGATGTACAAGAAGCATTTGAAGAATTTCCAGTGGAAGAAGAATGGCATAAAGGAAAAATAGAAAATATCTTAAGAGAAGATGAAGAGCCTTATGCACTAAACTATGCTATAGGGGATATTGTATTTGTTAAGAAATATACATATTCTGATGGAAAAATAGGAAATAATCATTTATTTGTTATTATAGATCAAGACAATATAGCAGTTTCTATTGAAAACTTTGGAATGCTGATATCATCCAATTTAAATAAATTAAAATTTACATCAAACGAATTATTGAGAAAGGATGAACTGAATCATTTGAACAAAAATAGCTTAGTAAAAACAGATGTAATATATAAAATTTTAAATGAACAAATTGAATTTAAAATTGGAAAAGTAGATATGGAAAAAGTGGAAGAATATAAGAAAAGTTTTTGTGAGACAGTAATAAATGACAAAAATAACTTATAATTTGTTTACATATTTAAAATTATCATGTATAATAGTTAACAATAGATAAGATATCATTTTTTATGATATCTTATTATGTATGTTAAAGTATATAGAATCTTTATATGAGAAAAGGAGATGGGCTTATGGAAGAAAATAATAATCAAGAGCCAGAATTAGACTTAAACCATTTAATGGTAGTAAGAAGAGAAAAACTAGCCAAACTACAAGAAGAAGGCAAAGATCCATTTAAAATTATTAATTTTAATGTAACACATGATAGCAAACAAATTAAAGATAACTTTGAGGAATTAGAAAATAAAGATGTTACAATAGCTGGTAGAATTATGGCAAAACGTATCATGGGTAAGGCCTCTTTTTGTCATATTCAAGATGAAGAAGGGAAAATTCAAAGCTATATTAGTATTAATGAATTAGGAGAAGAAAGCTATAAACAATTTAAAGAAGATGACATAGGAGATATAATTGGTATTACTGGTTTTGTATTTAAAACCAAAACAGGTGAAATTTCTATTCATGCAAAAGAAGTAACTTTACTTTCAAAATCTTTAAGACCATTGCCAGAGAAATTCCATGGATTAAAAGATACAGATTTACGTTATCGTCAAAGATATGTAGATTTAATTATGAATCCAGAAGTAAGAGAAACTTTTAAAAAGAGAACTGCAATTGTATCAGAGATTAGAAGAATTTTAGATGCAAAAGGGTATATGGAAGCAGAGACACCAATATTAAATACTATTCCAGGTGGAGCAAATGCACGTCCATTTATTACACATCATAATTCATTAGACTTAGATATGTACCTAAGAATTGCAACAGAGCTATATTTAAAAAGATTAATCGTAGGTGGATTTAACAAAGTATATGAAATTGGAAGAATTTTTAGAAATGAAGGAATGGATATTAAACACAATCCAGAATTTACGACTATTGAGTTATATGAAGCATATACTGACCTAGAAGGTATGATGAATATTACAGAAGAGTTAATAGTAGAGTGTGCAAAAAAAGTAGCAGGAACGACTAAATTAACTTACCAAGGGGAAGAAATTGATTTAACACCTCCTTTTAGAAGAGTAACTATGATTGATGCTATCAAAGAAGTAACAGGGATAGACTTTAGTAATATTACAACAGACGAAGAAGCTCAAAAAGTAGCAAAAGAATTACATGTAGAATTAGATCCAATTAAGATTTCAAGGGGAGATATTATTGCACAAATTTTTGATGAAAAAGTAGAGGAAACATTAAGACAACCAACTTTTCTTTATGAATACCCAATTGAAATTTCACCACTTGCTAAAAAAGATCCAGAAGATCCAACAATGACACAAAGATTTGAGTTATTTATAGCTGGTAGAGAATATGCTAATGCTTTCTCAGAATTAAATGATCCAATTGACCAATATGAAAGATTTAGTAAACAAGTAGAAGCAAGAGAAGCAGGAGACGAAGAAGCCAACATGATGGATACAGATTTCGTAACAGCCTTAGAATATGGTATGCCACCAACAGGAGGAATGGGAATGGGAATTGACCGTTTAGTTATGTTATTAACAGATTCAGCATCTATTAGAGATGTACTATTATTCCCAACAATGAAGCCACTTTCAGAGTAGGTAGTGTCATAAAGGTAGAAAGAAAAAACGAAGTAATAAAGAGCTTTATAGTTAGTAAAAGTAGCAAAATAGTATGAAGGATATTCTAATTTTTGGTGTACCAAGAGTTGGAAAAACGACACTATCAAAGTTACTGATAGAAGAACTAAGAGATTATCATATTTTTTCAATAGATGCTATTAGAAATGCATTTGGAGATATATTTCCTGAACTAGAAATTAATGATAAAGGTGGAAAAAATAATGAAATCATACTACCAAATTACGTATCTAGGTTACTATATTGGCAGCATGATGAGTTAAGAAATAAGCAGGGATACATTATAGAAGGATGTCAAGTATTGCCAGACAAGGTAAAAGAAGTATTTGATTTGGAAAATTCAATAGTTATTTATTTAGGTCATGGAACATTATGCCTAGAAGATATTTGGAAAAATATTAGAAAATATGACACGCCAGAAGAATATTCTTATAAAAGAGATGATGAGACTATGCTAAAGCAATGTAGAGAGTATTATGAAATAGAAAAAATGAATATTGCTAAGTGTAAAAAATATGGATTTATATATGTAGATACTTCTACTAATAGAAAAGAAGTATTAAGAAAACTAGTAAATCAAATAAAATCTATAGTGGAAGAGTTTAATTAGGAAAGAGATGTATCTCAAATGTTAGAGAAATTTAGCATTTGGAGATACATTTTTTTATTTTTATGATATAATCTGAAGGAAAAGGTGGGAAAACAATGGAACAGAAAATAAAGAATTTATTACAATTTTATTTATTAGCCACAGAGTTGAAAAATAAAATCAGAAGTGGTTGGAAAGTATGGAATATTGAAAGAGAACGAATAGAGAGTGTTGCAGAACATATTTATGGTGTTTGCATTTTAGCAATTTCTATTGATTCTCAGTTTGAGTTAGGTATTGACTTATATAAAGTAGTAATGATGTTAGTATTACATGAAATAGAGGAAATTAGAATAGGTGATTTAACACCATTTGATAAACAAACAAAAGAAGAAAGAAGAACCTTAGGTAAACAAGCAGTGGAAGAAGTATTAAGTATACTAGATAAAAAAGTACAATATATAGAATTGATAGAAGAATTTGAAGAAATGCAAACTAAGGAGTCACTTTTTGCTAAAATGTGTGACAAGTTAGAAGCAGATATTCAAAGTAAGATATATTGTGAAGAAGGATGTATGGATATACAAAAAGCAGAAAATCAGTATCTGTTAAAAGATGCAAGAATTCAAAAGTTATTAGAAGAGGGTGCAAAGTCTATTTCAGATTTGTTTGTAGAAAATGATAGACCAATTTTTACAGAAAAAGTTTTTGAAAATATAGCAGATTATGTGAAAGAAAATGAATTGCTACAATTAAAAAATAGAAAATATTAAAAAGAAAAATATTGAATTTTAAATAAAGTAAAACAAGGAGCAAAATGCAAAAAAATGAATAGATTGTTAAGAGTTGGAATAGATACACTTTTTACATCCATTACTCCAATTTTAGGATGGTTTCTATTAGGAATATTAGTAGACAAAAATTTGATTAATATATTTACTTTAATATATCCCATGCAATTCGTTATTAGTGCTATACAAAGTGTTTTTGGGACAGGCGCTAATATAAGTGCGATTAGAGACAAAAATAAATCGGCAGTATTTTCAGGAATATTTTGTGGAGCAACAATTGGATTTATTATATTAGGTGGTGTTATACTAAACATTGATAGTTATATTCAATTTATGAATATGGATATTACAATTTATAGAATATTTGCAATTTATGCAGTAGCCCAAATGTTTTTACAGTTATTATTAAACTTATCTTTATATAAATTATATTATGAAAATAAGAACAAAATAGCAAATCAATATAGCTTAACTTTCAACTTGATTAATTTTTCTGCACTTATTCTTATGAGTATCTTAACTAAAAGTCAAGTAGCTATTGCTAGCATTTCTTTTACTATTACTATGATTTTTACTTTTTGGATGATATGCCATATTGTAGAAAAAGAAAAGTTTAAAATTAATATATTGAATTGTATAAAATATGATTCAGCCTATTTATTTGCAGAGATTAGTATGTTTATTATCTATTTATTTGGATTTAAAAATTCTTTTAATTTTGGAGAAAAATATATTTTGGCAACTTCATTTGCTACACTTATCACAGATACACAATGGGACATTTCAGGAGCAATTAAAACAATTGCACAAATTGATATTGCTAAAAAAGAGTTCTCATATGAAGAACATATAAAAAATAGCAGAAAATTAGTGGGATTATTAATTTCATCTAGTCTTGTAATGGGAATAGTCCTATATCCAATTTACCAAGTAGATATAACAGCTACATTGATTATAGTAAGTGTGGAATTAATAACAATGTATTTATATCCTTCCTATTTAACAAGACTTACTTATATTCAATTAGAGCATTCTGCAATCAAGGCAACTGTTCAAAAACAAATTGCTAATATTCTTAGAATAGTGTGTTCTTTTTTAGCAACACCATTTTGTACCTCAATTGGATTGACATTTTCAGCTATATACCAATTAATGTCAACACATTATATTATAAAGAAGAATGGAATTTATATGGAAATGAAGGAAGAACAAGAAAAACGATTAATAAATAATGGAAAGGAAGTATGGGAACAATGAAAAATATTTTAATTATGGGAATTGGTAGGGCAGGAAAAACAACGTTAAGTAATATGGTAAAGGACAAATGGACTAGTTATAATTTATTACATAGTGATTCTTTAAAATGGGCTATTATTCGAGCACAAGATAAAGAGGCATATTATAGAGAAAATGTAGATATTCAAAAAGAATATGAACATGGAGAATTTTTTCAAAGGACTCTCTTAGAACAGTACAAGTCTCTTATCAAAAATGATAAAAAAGGTTATGGATATATTTTAGAAAGTGGACAGTTGCATCCTAAGATAGTTAGTGAAATGATAGACTTTAGTACAACCATTGTAATCTGTTTGGGATTGGGAGATTTGACAGCAAAAGATATGGTAGAACAATGTATTCAATATGATACGGAGGAAAGCTGGACTTATAGATTACCTAAGGAATATTTACTAAAGCATGCACAAGATTGGTATCAATGTAATGAGACGCTAAAACAAGAATGTCCTAAGTATCATATTAGATATATAGATACTTCTAAAAATAGAGTAGAGAAACTTGAAGGAATTGTGAAAGAATTAGAAGAACTAATATAAATCTTGAAAATTCTAGTATGATATGATATAGTATGTGTGCAATAGAAATTCCAAAAAATGGAATAGAAATAAGGGGAACTATAAAAAGAAAGGTAAGAAATGATGTATTTTGATAACAGATATTTATATATTTTTTTAGTAATTATTGTTGCTATGAATTTAGCAGGTGGAGGATTTGATTTATTAAGTTTATTACTAACTATACCAGGTGTTCTAATCGCTATTACTTTTCATGAGTTTGCACATGGATTTGCAGCTGATAGATTAGGGGATGATACACCAAGAAATCAAGGAAGACTAAGCTTAAATCCTTTGTCACACTTAGATCCTATAGGTGTTGTCATGCTAATATTTGCACATATTGGATGGGGAAAGCCAGTTCAAATTAATCCTAACAACTTTAATAGGAAAATATCAGCACGTACAGGAGAAGCAATAGTATCATTTGCAGGACCTTTAATGAACTTCATTTTAGCATTTGTATTTGCCATTATTTTCTATGCACTTCAAACTCTTGCTACTAGTTTTGCACTTACTACACAAGCAGGGATAATTATTATGACTATGATACAATGCACAGTGCTAGTAAATGTAGGATTAGGGGTATTTAATTTAATACCATTACCACCATTAGATGGTTCTAAAATATTAATGGCATTTTTACCATATAACGCAAAAAGATGGTTTGAAGACCATACACAGTTATTCTATATTATCTTTTTAGTAATTTGGATAACACCAATTTCAGGAATGATTATTTCACCAGTAATCGAAGCGATAACAGGTGGAATTGATGGAATAGTAAGCAGTTTATTTGGATTATTTGGTTAGTGTCAGTTTTGGGGATACACCTTGAATGTGAGAAAAGGAGAAATATAAAAAGTAAGAATGAAAGAAGATACATATATATTAGGAATTGAATCAAGTTGTGATGAGACTTCAGCTTCTATTGTTAAAAATGGAAGAGAAGTTCTTTCTAATGTCATCAATTCACAAATAAAAATACATGAACAATTTGGAGGAGTAGTGCCAGAAATAGCTTCTAGAAATCATATTGAGGCTATTTCAAATGTAGTAAGTACTGCTTTAAAAGAAGCCAATATAGAAATGGATAGAATTGATGGAATTGCATGCACTTATGGACCAGGATTAGTAGGTGCTTTATTAGTAGGGGTTTCATATAGCAAAGCATTGAGCTATGCATTAAATAAACCTTTGATAGGAACAAACCATATTCATGGGCATATTGCAGCAAACTATATTACACATCCTGAATTAGAACCACCATTTTTATGTTTAATTATTTCAGGTGGACATACTCATTTAGTACATATCAAGAGTTATACAGAATTTGAAATATTAGGAAAAACAAGAGATGATGCGGTAGGAGAAGCTTTTGACAAAGTGGCTAGAGTAATAGGGCTTGGATATCCTGGGGGACCCAAAGTGGATAAATTAGCGAAAGAAGGAAAGTCAACTATAGAACTTCCTAAAACACATTTTGATAATTTAGATTTTAGTTTTAGTGGAATAAAGACTGCAGTTATCAATTTACATCACAAAGCCCCAGAACTAAATAAAGCAGACTTGTGTAGCAGTTTTGAGAAAGTGATAACAGAAGAATTAATAGAAAATACCTTAAAAGCAGCTAAACAGTTAAAGATTAAAAAGATTGCTCTTGCAGGAGGCGTATCAGCAAATTCTTATATGAGAGAACAATTCATTAATCTAGAAAAACAAGGATACCAGATTTTTTATCCAGAACCTATTTTATGTACAGACAATGCAGCAATGATAGCTTCAGCAGGATATTATCAATACCTAGCAGGTACAAGATCAGACTTAAGCTTAAATGCAGTACCTAATTTAAGTCTTTAATATTCAGTTCCATTAGTTAAGATATTATTACACTTGTTCTTGCTGTCCGTTGCTTTCATATGCGAAAACGCAAATCAAAGAAAGCAACGGAAGGCGCTCGACAATGTCTCGCCTTGCGCGAACTACGTTCTCATAATATCTTAACTAATGAAACAAGAAAAGAAAGAGAGAAAACATGGCAATATATGTAATAGCAGACTTGCACCTTGCCTTTAGTGAAGATAAGCCAATGAACATATTTGGCGAAAATTGGGAAGGGCATACTGAAAAGATAAAGGAGAATTGGATAGCAAAAGTGAAGCCAGAAGATACAGTTGTATTGCCGGGCGATTTTTCGTGGGCAATGTATTTAGAAAATACTTATCAGGATTTTGCTTATCTAAATGCACTTCCAGGAAAAAAGTTATTGTTAAAAGGAAATCATGATTATTGGTGGACAACAGTAACCAATATGAAAAAGTACTTAACCGAGAACAAATTTGAAAATATTGATTTCATCTATAATAATAGCCATTTGGTAGAAAATAAGATTTTAACAGGTACTAGGGGTTGGAATTTAGCGGATACAGAAAATAGCAGTAAGATGATGAATCGAGAAAGCATTAGATTAAAATTAGCAATTGAAGATGGTATTCAAAAATATGGAGAAGATAAAGAAATTATCGTATTTATGCACTATCCGCCAGTTACGCCTAATAGTATTTATAATCACCAATGTATGGACTTTGTCAACATTATGAAAGAGTACAAAATTAAAAGATGCTATTATGGGCACTTACATGGAAAGTCCCATCAAGATGCCATAGAAGGAGAATATGAAGGCATTATATTTAAGTTAGTTAGTAGTGATTATTTGAATTTTGATTTGATAAAAATAGATTAACATAAGTTTAGTAAAATACAATAGCGATAGGGCTTGCATTTTACGGAAAATGTGATATAATGAACAAGCGAATTAATTTTGAAAGGAAGATTAAATAATGAGTGTAAAAGTAGAAAACACAGAAAACAAAAATGAAGTAAAATTAAGTTTCACAATAGAAGCAGCAAAATTTGATGAAGCAATGAAGAAAGTATATGTTAAAACAGCAAAATACTTTACTATTCCAGGCTTCAGAAAAGGAAAAGCACCAATGCAAATGGTAGAAAAACACTATGGTAGTGAGATTTTCTATGAAGATACATTTAATGAATTAGTACCAGAAATTTATGATGCAGCAATTAAAGAAAATAATATAGCAGCAGTAAGCCGTCCTAACATTGATATTACTCAAATTGGCAAAGGACAAGATTTAGTGTTCACAGCAGTTGTACAAACTAAACCAGAAGTAAAATTAGGAAAATATAAAGGAATAGAATTACCAAAAGTTGAGTATAATGTGTCTGATAAAGATGTAGAACATGAATTAGGACATATGGCAGAGCATAATGCAAGATTAGTATCTATTGAAGACAGACCAGTAGAAAAAGGTGATATCGCAGTTATCGATTTTGAAGGTTTCTTAGATGGAAAGCCATTTGAAGGTGGAAAGGCTGAAAAACACGAATTAGAAATTGGAAGCAATACTTTTATTCCAGGATTTGAAGACCAAGTGATTGGTATGAAAATTGACGAAGAAAAAGACTTGAATGTAACTTTCCCAGAAGACTACTTCTCAAAAGATTTAGCAGGAAAGCCAGTTGTATTTAAAGTAAAAGTTCATGAAATTAAGCATAAAGAACTTCCAAAAATGGATGATGAATTTGCAAAAGATGTTAGTGAATTCGACACACTTGCTGATTTAAAGAATAGTATTAAAGAGAAAATTCAAAAAGAAAATGACGACAAAGCAAAATATGAAACAGAAGACAATGCTATCAAAGCTGTTTGTGATGGAGTAGAATTAGAAATTCCATCAGGAATGATTGAAACAGAAGTAGATAACATGGTAAAAGATGTAGAACAAAGATTACAATATCAAGGCTTAACATTAGAACAATATTATGCTTTATCAGGAAAACCAGAAGCTGTTATGAGAGATGAAATGAAAGAAACAGCTGAAAAAAATGTAAAATCAAGATTAGTCATAGAAGCAATTATCAAAGCAGAAGATATTAAGCCAGAAGATAAAGAAGTAGAAGAAAAATTAAAAGAAATGGCTAAAAACTATCAAAAGACAGAAGAAGAGATGCTTCAAAATACATATTTGAAAGATTACATTACAGAAAATATGAAAGTAGAAAAAGCAATTCAATTTGTTATTGATAATGCTAAATTCAAAAAATAAAAAGTAAATTCCTATGACAAGTACATAAAAATTAGCAATAATTCACAAGAAAAAATGCTAATAACATCAATAATTATTAGTAAGAAAGGGTGGTCAAATAAATGAAAGAACAAAACAGTTTAGTACCTTATGTTATTGAACAAACAGCAAAGGGAGAAAGATCTTATGATATTTTCTCAAGACTTTTAAAAGACAGAATTATATTCTTAGGAGAGGATGTTAACCAGACTTCAGCAAGTTTAGTTATTGCACAATTACTATTCCTAGAGTCAGAAGACCCAGATAAAGAAATTCACTTATACATTAATAGCCCAGGTGGTTCTATTACAGATGGAATGGGAATTGTAGATACCATGAACTATATTAAATGCCCAGTTTCTACTATTTGTATTGGTATGGCAGCTAGCATGGGAGCAGTATTGTTAGCAGCAGGCGAAAAAGGAAAAAGATATGCTACACCTAATGCAGAGATTTTAATTCATCAACCATTAATCGGTGGTGGAGGATTATCTGGTCAAACAACAGAAATCAAAATCCATGCAGACCATATGGTAAGAACAAGGGAAAAATTAAATAAGTTCTTAAGTGATAGAACAGGTCAATCATTAGAAACAATTGAAAGAGATACAGAAAGAGATAATTATATGACAGCAGAAGAAGCACTAAAATATGGACTTATTGATGGCATAATGGAAAAAAGAAACTAAATTTTAAAAATAATCAGCATCTTGCGTCGTTGAAAATCATTTTAAAGCAGTCACATACAAAAGTATGCTCCTTGGCTTTAAAATGATTTTCGCCTAGCAATATACTAATTCTTTTTAAAATTAAAGTGAAGGAGTTAAATTTTATGGCAAATAATAAAAACCAAAATATTAGATGTTCCTTTTGTGGAAAGTCCCAAGAAGCAGTAAATCGTATTATTGCAGGACCAGGAGTATATATTTGTGATGAATGTATCAAGGTTTGTACAAATATTATAGATGATGATGTTTACCAAGATGCAGAAATTACTTATACTACTACAGGACAGGAAAAATTGCCAACACCAGCTGAGATAAAAGACATTTTAGATTCGTATGTCATTGGTCAAGAAGAAGCTAAAAAGACACTATCTGTTGCAGTATATAACCATTACAAAAGAATAAATCATGAAAATGATACAGAAGATGATGTAGAATTACAAAAAAGTAATGTCTTGTTATTAGGTCCAACTGGTTGTGGTAAAACCTTATTAGCACAAACCTTGGCTAGAATTTTGCAAGTACCATTTGCGATAGCAGATGCTACTACCTTAACAGAGGCTGGATATGTAGGTGAAGATGTTGAAAATATCTTACTAAAACTAATCCAAGCTGCTGACTATGATGTAGAAAAAGCACAAAAAGGTATTATCTACATTGATGAAATTGATAAGATTTCTAGAAAATCAGAAAATCCATCTATTACAAGAGATGTTAGCGGGGAAGGTGTACAACAAGCCTTATTAAAGATTGTAGAAGGAACTGTTGCATCTGTTCCACCACAAGGAGGACGTAAACACCCACATCAAGAGTTTATTCAAATAGATACTTCTAATATTCTATTTATCTGTGGTGGTGCATTTGAAGGACTAGAAAAAATTGTAAAAGATAGAATGGGTAAAAAGTCAATTGGGTTTGGTGCTCAAATTGAAAGTAACAAAGATATTGATAAATATAAAGTGTTTGAAGAATTATTACCACAAGACTTATTAAAGTTTGGTTTAATTCCAGAGTTCGTAGGAAGATTACCAATCATTGCAACCTTACGAGAATTAGATAAAGATGCTTTAGTTGATATTGTCACAAAACCAAAAAATGCTTTGGTAAAACAATATCAAAAACTATTCAAATTGGATAATGTAGAATTAGAATTTGAAAAAGAGGCATTAGATAAGATTGTAGATAAAGCAATAGAAAGAAAAACGGGAGCAAGAGGTCTTCGTTCTATTATAGAGGAAATTATGAGGGATGTCATGTTTGAAATTCCTTCTAATCCTAAAATAGAAAAATGTATGATTACTGGAGATACTGTGGAAAATGGCGAGGCTCCAAAGATTATTATAAATAATAATCGCGAGATACCAGTCAAAAAGCCACAAGCACAAGCACCAGCAAAAACAAAAAGAGCGAAGACAACTAAGAGAACAGGAACAAGTGCATAATGTCGAATTTTGTCGCACGAAAAATAAAAAAATTGTTGAAAAAATGACTAAAAAATAGTATAATGAATATACTGAAAGAAAACAAAAATGAGAGAGTTCCTGCTTTAGTGGAAGATGAAAAATGAGTGAGCTCATACTTTAGTTGAGGATATAAATGAGAGAGTTCCTGCTTTAGTGGAAAATTTAAAATTAATAGGGGGTTCAAAAAGAACCCTCTATTTTTTTGAGTTCTAGGAAAGTGCTGTATAGCACTTGACGTAGAAATCAATTATTGCGAATGTTACAAAATCTTAAAAGCTTTGCTTTTTAGAATTTGTTAATTCGTTTTTTGTATAAAAAAATAAAAAAAGGAGGAGAAAACTTGGAAATAAAAAATGGAAAATTGGTAGTATATGATGTAGATAATAATTATAGAAACTATTTAAGAAAAGAAGCAATAGTAAATGAAATTTTAGAGAAGACAGAAAAAGTATTAAAAATTCTAGAAGATAAAACACATCATGATTATCGATTTTTTAAAGGAATTTGTTGTGATTATCAATTATTAGAACAGAAATGTCAAGAATACATAAAAATCCATTTAACTACTTGAAAAACTATAAAAAATATGATACACTAAATGCCATAGGAAAAAGCGATAATAAAGGACAACACAATAAAGTAAAAAGCCTAACAGAGAGCCAAATAACTTGCTGAGAGTTTGGTAGGAAAATAGCTTATTGTTATCACCTTTTGGCTATTGAATTGAAATAATAGTAAATTCAATCGTAATTCTTGCGTTAAAAGAAAATGAGTGAAAAGAATATTTATTCTTTTAAGTTAGGTGGTACCACGGAAGTTTGAAGCCATTTCGTCCTAAATAATAAGACGAAATGGCTTTCTTTAAGTTCTAGGAAAATGCTTTAGTATTTGATGTAGAACTTAATGATGCAAAAATTTATTAAAAAATAAAATTTTGTATTCATATAAAAAATAGAGGGGGAATAAATATGTCAGAAGAAAAGAAAGACTATGGACAAACATTAAATTTACCAAACACAGAGTTTCCAATGAGAGGAAATTTACCAGAAAAAGAGCCCAAAATTAAAGAAGCAGTTTTAGATAATGGCTTATATGAAAAAATGTTAAAAAAGAATGAAGGAAAAAAATCATATGTATTACATGATGGACCTCCATATGCGAATGGAGAAATTCACATGGGGCATGCTTTAAATAAAGTATTAAAAGATACTATAGTACGTTTTAAAAACTTACAAGGATATTATACACCATATGTACCAGGATATGATACACATGGACTTCCAACAGAGAAAAAAGCAATTCAAAAATTAGGTATTAAACGTGAAGAAATGAGCATTTCTAAGTTTAGAGATATTTGCCATGAATTTGCTTTAGAATATGTTGGAAAACAAACAGAAGGCTTCCAAAGATTAGGTGTACTTGGAGACTGGAAACACCCATACATTACATTAGAGCCAGAATTTGAAGCAAGACAAATTGGTGTATTTGCAGATATGTACCAAAAAGGATATATTTATAAAGGGTTAAAACCTGTATATTGGTGTACAGACTGTGAAACAGCACTAGCAGAAGCTGAAATTGAATATAAAGATGTAGATAACGTATCTATCTATGTAAAATTTCCAGTAGTAGAAGGAAAAGGTATCTTAGATAATGACATGAAAATTGTAATCTGGACAACAACACCTTGGACATTACCAGGAAATACTGGTATTACTGTTGGTGGAGAATTTGAATATAGTGTGATTGACACAGGAGCAGAAAAGCTAGTGATGGCAACATCAGAGGTAGCAAGAGTTATGGAAGTAGCAGGTATAACAGATTACAAAACTATCAAGACAATGCAAGGTGCAGAATTAGAAGGAATTTTATGTCAGCATCCATTTGCAAAAAGGACTTCTAAAGTTGTTATCGGAAGTGAGGATACAGTTAACGTAGAACTTGGAACAGGTACTGGTGCAGTTCATACAGCACCTAGTTATGGTAAAGAGGACTATTTATGTGGTCTGAAAAATGGACTAGAAATTATTGTATGTGTTGACGGGAAAGGATATCAAACAGAAAAAGCTGGACAATTTGCAGGTTTATCTTGTGAAGAGTCTAACAAAGTTATCACGAACTGGTTACAAGACAATGGATATTTATTGGCAACAGAAAAAATCAGCCACTCTTATCCACATTGCTGGAGATGTAAAAATCCAATCATCATTAGAGCAACAGACCAATGGTTTGCATCAGTTGACGGATTTAGAAAAGAAACGCTAGATGCCATCAAGACTATTAAATGGACACCAAGTTGGGGAGAAGAAAGAATTGCTAGCATGGTAAAAGATAGAAATGACTGGTGTATTTCTAGACAACGTACTTGGGGTGTGCCAATTCCAATCTTCTATTGTAAAGAATGTGGCGAAGAATATGCTACAAAAGAAGGATTTGAGAAAATCAAGCAAATCTTTAGAGAAAAAGGTTCAAATGCTTGGTATGATTTAGATGAAAAAGATTTAATGATAGAAGGTTCAACTTGCCCTCATTGTGGTAGTCATGAATTCAAGAAAGAAACAGACATTATGGATGTATGGTTTGACTCTGGTTCTTCACATCAAGCGGTACTTGTAGAAAGAGGAATTGACTATCCAGCAGACCTATACTTAGAAGGACATGACCAATATAGAGGATGGTTCCAATCATCACTATTAACATCAGTTGCAACACAAGGTGTGGCTCCATATAAAGGAATTTTAACACATGGTTGGGTTATTGATGAAGATGGAAGAAAAATGTCTAAGTCATTAGGAAATGGAATTAGCCCACAAGATATTATTAAAGAATATGGTGCAGATATTTTAAGACTTTGGGTATTATCTTCTGACTTTAAAACAGATATTAGTATTTCTAGGGATATCTTAAAACAAATTAGTGAGGCATATAGAAAGATTAGAAACACTGCAAGATACATTTTAGGAAATATTGCAGATTTTGATCCAGAAAAGCAAGTTAATTATAGTGATATGCTAGAGATTGATAAATGGGCATTATTAAAATTATATCAATTAGTAAAGAATTGTACACAGAATTACGAAGATTTCAATTTCCATATGGTATATCATGATATCAACCAATTTTGTGTATCAGATATGAGTAACTTCTATTTAGATATTATTAAAGATAGGTTATATACCTCAAAAGTAGATTCAGTAGAAAGAAAATCAGCACAAACTGCTATGTACATTATTTTAGATAGCTTAGTAAAAATGTTAGCACCAATGATTTGCTATACAACTGAAGAAATTTGGAGTTATATGCCATATAAAAAAGACGAAAATGTAGAAAGTGTTATGCTTAATTACTGGCCAGAAGTAAATAGCGAATATGAAAATCATGAATTAGAAGAAAAATGGAACCATATTTTAGAATTAAAAGAAATAGTAGCAAAAGAGCTAGAAGTAGCAAGAAGCGAAAAAGTAATTGGTCATTCGCTAAATGCAAAAGTTACAATTTTAGCAGATGAAAAAGAATATGAGTTCTTAAAAGAAAACCAAGAGCAATTAGAAACAGTATTTATTGTGTCTAATTTACAAATTGAGCAAAAAACAGCAGAACAAACAGAAAAATTAGTAGTTAAAGTAGAAGTAGCAGAAGGAGAAAAATGTGAAAGATGTTGGAAATATTCTACAACAGTAGGTGAAGATAAAGAAAATCCAACTATTTGTCATAGATGTAGCAAAGCAATTCATTAAAGAAGAACCTTAAAGAATAATTTGTTTAAAGGGGATAAAGATGAGAAAAAGAAAGCATGGCAAAAGTAGCATAGTTAAAAATATTCTATCAATAGCAATAATGGTAACATCCATTATTGCTTTGGTTGTTATTTATAGTAAGTATAATTATAATGATTTTATCAAAAGTGTACGTGAAAGGGAGAAGACCTCTTTTGTACGCGACCAAGAAATAAAATGTTCCGAAATGGATAGTTATAAAATAGAAAATACAGACTATAATGACGCTATGTTTTATGAAACCATTTCAGTAACACCAAATACCCCATATAAAGTAACTTGTAAAGTAAAGGTTGAAAATGTTATCAATGAAAATGATACGAAGTCTGGTGGAGCACATATTTCTATTGCAAGTACAACAGAGCGTTCTATTATGCTAGCTGGAACGCAAGATTGGCAAGAAGTTACTTTCTATTTCAATTCTAAAAATAGAGAGGAAGTAGATGTTAGTTTTAGATTAGGTGGTTATGATGAAAAGTCAAAGGGAACTGCTTGGTTTTCAGATTTTAAAATGGAAGAAGGGGTAGCAAGTCAAAGTAATAATTGGAAGTTTGTTTGTTTCATTTTTCCAGAAATAGATGTTGATGTTGAAGTAAATGGAAAAGTAGAACATGTTAGTCTCAAGATGTCTGATAGTGATATACAAGATTTAAAAGATGATATGGCAAGATTCCAAACTTCTATCAAAACGATGAGCCGTAATAAAATGAGTGTTACTTATGACATGTATACGATTCATGAACCAATCAAATCACTTTCTTATGATGAGGAAAATGGTTATTATGTTTCCGTGGAGGATGTACATGAGTATATCAAAAGTTATGTAGAAGAAAATGAATATGACCACATCTATATTGGAATTAGAATGGCTAATTTACAAAAGGGAAGTAATACTTTAACCAATGACTGGATAGGTCTTGGTGGAATGCAGTATCTTGGAATAGGATATTCTAATATTCGTTTGCCAGACAGCGAAAATAACTATGCCTATAAATATCATTACCGTATTAATACATTCCCAGAAGAAGTGTATATTCATGAATTTTTGCATACTTTAGAAAGAAATGCGCAGGAATATGGTTATGAAATTCCAGCTTTACATGATTATGCCCAATATGGTTATAGAGAAGAAAAGATAGAAGGACAAAAGAAATGGTATATTGCCTATATGAATAAAGAAATTAATGATAATGGAAAAATGATAGGCTTGCCAGAAGAAGTATTTAGTTATAAGCCAACACATGAAAGTAATTTTAAATATGGTCGACAGATGAAAGTATTGAAAGAACCTGAAAACTTTATTGAAGTGATTAGAAGTGTTTTTGATAGAGTTAGTAAAATTTTTAGTAATTATAAAGAGCAAAATATATAATAACGTTTGTCCTTGTTGGTCGCAGGCTTCGCTGCGACAGGCGTTCACTTTGTTCACCTTACGCGGACTGCACTTTTATTATATATTTTGCTCAATAGTAATTACTACATAAATAAAGGAGCAAAAATGAAAGTAGCAGATTTTAATTATGACTTACCAAAAGAATTGATAGCACAAGTGCCAATTCAAAATAGAGATCAATCTAGATTAATGGTATTAGATAGAAAAGAGCAATCAATTGACCATAAGATTTTTAAAGATATTATTGATTATTTAGAACCAGGAGATTGTTTGGTTAGGAATAATACAAAAGTTATTCCTGCTCGTTTGTATGGAGTAAAAGAAGAAACAGGTGCACATGTAGAGTTCTTATTATTACACCGAATAGAAGGTGATATATGGGAAGTTATGGTAAAGCCAGGAAGAAAATTAATGCCAGGAACAAAGGTTGTTTTTGGAGAAGGTTTACTAGAAAAAAGTGATAATCCTAGAATTTTACTAAGAGCAGAAATTTTAGAACAATTAGAAGGTGGAAGTAGAAAAGTAAAATTTGAATATGAAGGTATTTTTAATGAGATTTTAAATGAAATTGGCTTAATGCCATTACCACCATATATTCACGAAAAGTTAAAAGAAAAAGACAGATATCAAACAGTTTATGCTAAATATGAAGGTTCGGCAGCTGCACCAACAGCAGGGCTACATTTTACAGATGAGTTATTAGAAAAAATCAAAGAAAAAGGTGTAGAAATTGCCAATGTCACTTTACATGTTGGAATAGGAACCTTTAGACCTGTGAAGGTAGAAAATGTAGAAGAACATGATATGCATTCAGAGCATTTCTATATCAAACAAGAAGATGCAAATAAGATTAACAAAGCAAAACGTGAAGGACATAGAGTTATTGCAGTAGGTACTACTTCTTGTAGAGTATTAGAGTCGATAGCAAATGAAAATGGTATGGTAGAAGAAGCGGAGAGTGATACAAATATTTTTATTTATCCAGGATATCAATTTAAATGCTTAGATTGTTTAATTACAAATTTTCATTTGCCAGAATCTACTTTGATTATGTTAATATCTGCTTTAGCAGGAAGGGACTTTGTGATGAAGGCTTATGAAGAAGCGGTAAAAGAAGAATATCGTTTCTTTAGTTTTGGGGATGCAATGTTGATTAAGTGATTTACAAAATAAAGATTAAGGATTTTCTATATTCTTAAAAATAACAAGATTGAAATATAAATTATTGACATATTTTGTAAATGTATGTTATAACTATAATACATATGAAAAAAGAAAAAGAAAAACTTAGGAGGAGAAAGATGAAAGCTGAAAACATTGATACTCTAAAGAGCTATAGTTTAGAGAACAAAAAAATAAGAAATAATAACCAGAGTTATCTTAGTTGTAATCGGCAAATCTTTTACAGCAGGAATAACTCTGATTGCTTTGGTTGTTACAATTGTAGTTTTATTGATATTGGCTGGAATGACACTTAATTTGGTTATGGGAGAAAATGGCATAATGGGGCAGGCTAATTGGGGAAAAGAACAATATCAAAGGGCATCTAATGAAGAAAGATTACATTTCTTTTTAACGAATGCTAAATTAGATGTAATAGCAGGAAATGAGAATATTACAATAGATATTTTAAAAACAAAATTAGAAAAAGAAGATTGGATAATTAGTGTAGAAAAAGAAAGTGACAGTGAATTGAAGGTAATCACAGAAGGTGAATATTTATTTTTAGTAAATTGGGAAAATGGAAATTTTACAATAGAAAGTCAAGGTAAAGATGACGGAGAGCCATATCCAACAATAAAGTTAGAGCAATTGCCAGGAGAAGGAGTACCAGGAGAAATTATAAAAATAAAGGTAACAGCTACAGTAAATGCAATCGGAAAGACAACAGGAATAAAGACAGTTGAAAATATGACGACAGGAGAAAGTAAACCATATGAAGAAGGTGGAGTCATATTTGAAGTAAGCCAAAATGGAGAATATATATTTAAAGCAATTACCAATGTTGGAAAAAGTAAAAAAGCTAAAATACTGATAAATGTTTCAACAGGAGGACCAATAAGTATAAATATAGTACCAACTACACCTAGAAATACAATAAAAGAAGGGACTAAAAATCAAATAGCAACAGGACCAATCACTGTAAATATAAGATGGGGAGAAATAAATATTGCAAGGGATGACAAATTCCAGTATAGAATAGGAACAGAAGGAGAATGGAAAGTAAGTAAAGAAACTACTACTAGTTTACAAGTAACAGAAAATACTATTGTTACAGCAAGATATTATAATGGAGAAGAATCTATAGGATTACAAACTTATAATATTCAAAATGTAGATAATGTAGAACCAAACAATTTTACACCTACAGCTACAAGTACAACAAATACAATAGAAGTAACTGCTAGCACAATTGACACTGCAAGTAGTGGCGCAGCAGAAGGAATAGCAGGTATATTAAGATATGAATATAGTATGGATGGAAATGTTTGGCAACAAGAAAATGTATTTTCAGGACTAGCTCAAGATACAGAATATACAATACAAGTAAAAGCAATAGACAAAGCAGGAAATGAAAAAATTGGTACAGTTAGTATTAAAACAGAAGCAATACCAGGAGGAGATGACATTAGCTTTAAAGCAAGCACAACTTCATGGACAAATCAGAATATAACTGTAGAAATTCAATTTCCAAATATAGCAGGATATACAAAACAATATAGTTTAGATAATAGTAGCTGGGACACATATACAAAAGCGATAGAAATGAGTAATAATGGAATTATATATGCAAGATTAGTAGATAATGGAGGACAACCTGGTAAGATAGGTCAATATCAAGTAAATAAAATAGATAAACAAAAGCCAAATGCGCCAAGTATAAATGTAAGTTCTGGTGTTGTTGGAAATGAAAGCTGGTATAGAAGCAATGTAGTTGTTTCTATAACAAATGGATCAGATGCATTAAGTGGAGTAGAAAATAGTACATATACTGTAAGTGGAGCTCAAACATTAGGAGAAACTAGTGGAAATAGTATAAGTATAACTGAAGAAGGGACAAGTACAATAACAGCATATACATATGATAAGGCAGGCAATAAATCAGAGGCAGCCACTCTAACAATAAAAAAGGATTCAGTAGGACCAGTGTTTAGTGGTGTACAGGATTATAAACAATATGATACAAGTACAAGTATTCTAACCAATGGAGTAAAGATAAGTGATGCAACAAGTGGTGTTACAAGTTCAACAGCATTTACATATAATCCTAAGTCACTAAGTTACGGAGAGAATATTATTACATATACAGCAACAGATAAGGCAGGCAATACTACATCAGTACAAAGAAAGATTACTGTAGAAAGTGGAGTATGCTTTGTAGAAGGCACGAAAGTATCTACACCAAATGGCTTAATTAATATAGAGAATTTAAAAGTAGGAGATATTGTATACACATATAATGAGCAAAATGGAAAAATAGAAGAAAAACCTGTTGAGAGAACTTTTATAAATAGTTCAAGCGAAATAGCGAGTATAACATTTGAAAATGGAGAAAAAATAGAAAATACTAAACCACATCCATATTATGTAATAGGAAAAGGTTGGACAGAAACAAAAGATTTGAAATTAGGAGATAAAATATTAACACAAAGTGGAAAAGCAGAAAAAATAGTAAATATTAAAACAAATATGAAAGCTAAAGAGATTTTAGTGTATAATTTAAGAATACAAGATAATCATAATTATTTTGTTGGAACTACAAAATTATTAGTTCATAATACTCTTGCTGGTTCATGTGGACTAGAAGAATATCCAATAGAATAATAGTTGAGGTTTTATGAAATTAAAATTTATATTTATTATATTATTATGTTTATTATTAATTATTTGTGGTTTATATGTAAATAATGTAATGTTAGAATCTAATGCAGAATTACAAAATAATTCAGAATATAGCATGCAAAAATTTGATTTAAGAGAGAAAATAAGCCTAAAACCAGAATATCAAATTAGAGCAACTTACAAATCATGTTATGCTTATGCTGCATTAGATTCTATAGAAACTTATCTATTGCTACAGAATGGAAAAGAATATAATTTTTCAGAAGCACATGTGGAATATATGACAAGTAATTTATTAGGTGGAAAACGAAAATTTAATTCTAGTGGGAATTTTTATGATATTATAAATTATATTAAAGAAGGTAAAGGCCCTGCTTTAGAAAAAGATATTCCAAATAGAGAATATAACCCAAAAGAATATAACATGTTAAGAAATAATATAAGAGCTATTTTTAAAGATATTAGAACAGTAGATTATGTTAGAGAAGAAGAGAATTTTAGAGATAAAATAAAACAACATATTGCAAAAAATGGTTCATTATGTACATCAATTTATTTTATGCCTAATGATAATAAATACTATAATCATTCAACATATTCATACTGTAACTTAAATGAGCAAGATGGTAATCATATGGTGTCAATTATTGGTTGGGATGACAACTATCCAAAGGAAAACTTTAGTAAAGAAAATAGACCAAAGCAAAATGGAGCATATATTGTAATGGCTTATTGGAAAGAAGCGGATAATGATAATATCATTTATATTTCTTATGAAGACTGTTTAGTGGAAAAAGTAATGATAGGAATACAAGAGTGCATTTTGTATTAAAGTAAAATTTTCTAGAAAGGAGATTATGAATATTTAGATTATTAAATATATCATAAAAAGTATGATGAATAATAGAAACAAAAGAATTATGTTTATTATGGGTATTATAATTATAATTTTAATAATATTTATGGGATATAAGGTAATAAACAAACAAGATAAAGATAATAGCAATGAGTTTAATAAGACAAATGCAATAGTACAAACAATTGAAGATGGTCAAAAAGTAAATAAAAGTGAAAAAATGAAAGAAACAAAAAAGCTAGGAAATATAGAAATTAGTAATATTATTTTGAATTTTCAAAATAATGAAAGTCAATTAACAGCAAAAGTAAAAAATGTAGGAAGCGGAAAAGATGGAGATTATTTTATAAAAATAACTATGATAGATGAAAAGGGGAATTCAATAGGAGAAGTAAAGGGCTATATAGATAAAATAGAAGCAGGAAGAGAAAAAGATATTAGTATAAAAGTAAGTGCAGATTTAGTTGATGCTTATGATATAAAAATAGAACGAATATAAGGAAAAATGATGGAAATGATATTTGTCTTAATTTATTTAATATTATTAATAGGAACTATAATAGTTCCTATTAATAATATTAGAAGTAATTTTTTATATAGAAGTATTTTAGGAATAATTATGATTTTTGGTATCAATATCATTATTTCAATTATTACTTATGTAATAGGAATTAAATGCTCAATAGAACTTTTAAGTGTTATATATTTTTTTCTATTAATTCCTATTATATATAAAATTTTAAAAGAAAAAAGAATACAATTACTGTATATATCAGCAAAAGATATTATATTTGGAGTATTTTGTGGTATTCTAATTATTATGGTTATGATTAAGCAGTATGGAATGCCATTAAGCATAAAGTATGAAACAACGGATGCATCGACCCATTTTTCAGCGGCTATTTCTTTTATGCATGATAAAACCCTATTATTAAAAGACGATAGTAAACTAAATGAAAAATTTGAATTTAATAATTTGATGTTTGGAAGTTATGTAAATACAGGTATATTCATATCTATTTTTAAAAGCTTTTTACCAGAAATTGAGTTATATAAATTATATATTATCTTTGATATGATTATTTTATGGCTATCTGTATTAATATTTTATATTACATTAAATAATAAAGATGTTTTAAGGCGAAAAATAGTAATATGGATTTTTAGTCTTATTTATATTTTATCTTATCCATTAAATAGTGTATTAATGGGAAGTGCCTATTTAACTTTATCATTATTATTGGTTACTACAATTTTATTTGTATTTATCAATAGGCAAAAAATGAAGTCATCATTGTTTTATTCTATATTATTTGTGCTGAATACAGCATTAATTAATACTTATATGTTATTTGCGATTATAGTTTTTATATCTGAAATAATATATGTAGGTTTTAAATTAAAGAAAATAAAACCATGTATCCTTATAATTCTTCCAGTATTTTCAATACTATTATATGCTAGCAATATTTCAGAAAAATTACAAATAATACAAGAAGAAGGTCCAATGTACAAAAATTATTATTCTAATTTTATTATATTTGTTCCATTGATATTAATAAAATTTTATAATGATATAAAACATAAAGAATTTTTTAACATTGAAAATGTTTTTATTTTAGTAAATTTGATAACGATAATATGTACATATATATTGAAACAAAATGGCATAATCTCTTCTTATTATTGTTTAAAATATTATTATATATTATGGATATTCACTATATTCATAACATGTGAAATGCTCTTGAAATTATCTAGTTATAGATTAAGTTTAGGCATATTATCTGCTATCGTAATATTCATGACAATATCTATCTTTAATTTAGATTATACTTATAGTGAAGATGAGTTATCAAAAGATATTACGAAAGAAAATATTTTTTCCATAGGAGATGGAATTAAAAATAATATTAATATTATATTAAATAAAAAGTGTATATTGAATGAAGAAGAATTAGAAATAATTAATAAAGCGAATGAGATGGACATAGATGAATTTTGTATTTTAGGTGGAGAAGGACAAATCAGATGGGTGTATGCTATATTAAATAAATATATAGATAGTAATATTAATGTAGAAGATTTAGATTATAAATATTTGATTTGCTTTAAAAGAGCTACGTATATGCATCAAAATGTACAAGAATTAAAAGAAAAGTATGAATTTATTTATGAAAATAAGTATGGAGGTATTATGAAAATATATGAATAAATTTATTATAAGCTTATTAACTATTTTAATATCTAGTATATCATTACCGAATTTTAATAATGAGCTAATGGAAAAAAATAAAACACTAAATGGAGAAGTGCCAAGCTATTGTAATCCAATTATTCCAAAGGGATTTAAAATATCTGACGAAGGAGCCAGCTGGGAATATGCAAATGATAAAGTAGAAGGTTGGAATGAAGGTTTAGTAATTGAAGACATCAATGGTAATCAATTTGTATGGGTGCCAGTTAAAGATGGAATAGGTGAAGATGGTAAATATGCTGATAATAATGAAGTAAAATATAAAAAATGGTATATAGATGAAAAGAAGGATCTTGTAGATGAAAAAACGAAAAGGGAATTAGAAGAGTTACTGAAAAGAGATATTACGGGAGATTTAATAACAGATGAACAAATAGTAGAGGACAAGCTTCCACAAGAGGTTATAAGTGAACAAGAACAAATTATAAAATATGGAGGATTTTATATTGCTAGGTATGAGGCAGGAATAGAAAAGAGTATATTACAAGAGCTTTATTGTTTAGCTGAGAATGATGATGAAATTACTGTTGACGAGCGAAATAATACTATATCATATAAGCCAGTTAGTAAAGAAAATGTGCAAATATGGAACTTTATAGAATATTCAAATGCAAAAAGAGTTGCTGAAAATATGTATCATAATGAAGAAGTAAAAAGTGGCTTAATGACAGGGAGACAATTTGATACTATAATGAGATGGGCGGTTAATAATCATTATAATTTAGAAGATACAACAACTTGGGGAAACTTTTTGGATACCTATCATAATAATTATAGGTACAGTTATGCTTCATATTTAAGAAAAAAGTCTCAAGACTGGAAATTAAAGGGCTATGGAAATAAAGATAAAAATAATATTATATTTACTAGTAGTGGAGGTTTAGAAATTGCCAAAATGAATTATATATATGACATTGCTGGAAATGTATTTGAATTTACCACTGATTTATATGAAGGAGAAATTAGTTTAGTAAGAGGAGGCTGTGCAGCATATTCAGGGAAGAAAGATTCTCCACATCCAGTTATAGCAACCAGTATGGGAGATTCGCTACATTATGCTATTGGGTTTAGAGTGGTATTGTATGTAAACTAAGCTACTTTTTGCAAAAGCTGGAAGAATCCTATAACTTGGGAAAAGACCTGAAACTGACCATTGAAGGAACCGAATTTACACTTGAATTAGTATAAAAAATGCAAAAGGCGGTTACATTGTAACTGCCTTTTGTGATATAATTATTGCAAATAACCAACATATTACATTGACATTCATAGGATAGAAAGATAAAATAGGAGAAGTTAAAAAATGAAGACATTGAAAAATTAATGTATCAAGTCAATTATATAGAAACGAATTAGGAGGAAAAAATGGACAAGCCAGCAGTAACATATGAATTATTACATACAGATAGTAAAACAGGAGCAAGACGAGGAGTGGTACATACACCACATGGAGATATACAAACTCCAGTATTCATGCCAGTAGGTACACAAGCTACAGTTAAATCAATGACACCAGAAGAATTAAAAGAAATAGGGGCACAAATTATTTTATCTAATACTTATCACCTATATTTGAGACCAGGACATGATTTAGTAAAAGAAGCAGGTGGACTTCATAATTTTATGAAATGGGATAGACCTATTTTAACAGATTGTGGTGGGTTTCAAGTATTTAGCTTAAGTGACTTAAGAACTATTACAGAAGAAGGTGTGGAATTTAAGTCACATTTAGATGGAAGTAAGCATTTCTTTTCACCAGAAAAAGTAATGGAAATTGAAGAAGCACTGGGAGCAGATATTATTATGTCGTTTGATGAATGTGTGAAGTATCCTGAAACTTATGAATATACTAAGCAATCTATGGAAAGAACAACAAGATGGGCGAAGCGTTGCAAAGCCGCACATACAACAACCGATAAACAAGCATTATTTGGTATTATTCAAGGTGGATTTTATGAAGATTTAAGAGAGCAATCTGCAAAAGACTTAATAGAATTAGATTTTCCAGGGTATGCAATAGGTGGAATTAGCGTAGGAGAACCAAAAGAAGAATTCTTGAAAATGCTATATTATACAACGCCACTTATGCCAGAAAACAAACCAAGATATTTGATGGGAGTAGGGACACCAGATTACTTAATTGAAGCGGCAATGGCTGGAATTGATATGTGTGATTGTGTACTTCCAACAAGAATTGCAAGAAATGGAACTGCTATGACATGGAATGGAAAAGTAGTAGTTAGAAATGCAACTTATGAAAAAGATTGGGGGCCATTAGATCCAGAATGTGATTGTTATACTTGTCGCAATTATACAAGAGCATATATTAGACATTTAGTCAAAACAAAAGAAATATTAGGAGATAGATTATTATCTATTCACAACTTATATTTCTTGACGAAATTGATGGAAAGAGTTAGAATAGAAATAGAGAATGATAATTTAGAAAACTTCAAAAATGAGTTTTATAAAAAATATGGTTACGAAAGGTAAAATGTCGCACGTAGGGACAGATGTCGCACAAACTATACATTTCACTGCGTTACATCGCATAAATCATCTGTAGTTGGCTTCGCTTCACACAGCTGACTTAACGTCCCTTATGCGACAAAATAGGAGGAAAACATGAATGATTTAATTGGCAATAACTATGAGCAAAGTAATGACCAACTAAAAGCAAAAAAATGGATGAAGATAATAGGCGTTATTTTAGTACTACTATTTTTGGTTTGCATTGGCTTAATTGCTTTTATGTATTATTGGGATTCAACACAATTAAAAATCACAATAGATGGAAAAGAAAATGCCAATGTAGAAAGTATTTTGCTAATACAAGATGGACAGGTTTATCTACCAATTCGAGCGTTTGCAGAATTCGTAGGGTATGAGTCATATAGTGGGGATTATAAGCAATATGCAGAGGATAACACAAAATGCTATGTGCAATGTACTAATGAAATAGCATCTTTTACGATGAATTCAGACAAAATATATAAGCTTTTAACGAATGGAAATGATTATGAATATTTTACAATTAATGAGCCAGTTAAGATGATAAATGGTGTACTATATACAACAAAAGAAGGCGCTGAAAGGGCATTTAATATTATATTTAATTATAATCAAGAACAAAATAGAATTACAGTTTATACATTACCATATTTAGTAACACAATATGCAGCAAAATTTAAAGATTCAGCTATTGCAGGAGATGGCACGAATTTCAGTAATCAAAAAGCATTGCTAGATGATAGGTTAATTGTAAGAAATACAGAGAATTATTATGGGGTATCTGATTTATCTGGGAATGAAATACTAGGAACCAAATATACTAGTATCCAATATGTAGAGAGTACAAGAGAATTTATTGTAACAACAGCAGAAGGCAAAATGGGAATTATGTCTTATGATGCTACTACCAAGATTAGCCCAGATTATGACCAAATTAAACAAATTGATAAAGATGCAGGGCTATATTTAGTAACAAATAGTAATAAGCAAGGTGTTATTAATAACTCTGGAAGCATTATTGTTCATTTAGAATATGACCAAATTGGAGTAGATGCTAATAGATTTAATAGTAATAATATTAAAAATCAATACCTATTATATGATAATTGTATTCCAGTTAAAAAAGGTAACCTATGGGGCATTTTTGACAAAACTGGTAGACAGATTTTACCAATAGAATATGAAGATTTAGGCTGTATCGCAGGAGCAGGAAATTCTACAATCCAAACTGCTAATAACATTTTACTAATCCCAGATTATAAAGGAATTGTAGTAAAAAAAGATAATTTATATGGTGTAAAAGACTTTGAGGGAAAAGATTTGATACCAATTGCTCTAAAGACAGTTTATTCTACTACTTCTGCAGGAGAAGAAACTTATTACATGATATACAATGATCAAGTTATGAATGTAATTACATATATTCAAACATATGTAGTAAAAGACACAAATCAGTCAAATACAAATAACCAAAATACTAACAATGTAGATAATAATGATATTACAAACAATACAGTAGTAAATGATACTACTAACAATGAAAATAATAACGCAATAGGAACCAACAACACACAGGCAACAAATGCGAATGTAGTAAATGAAAACTCACAGACAATAGGTGAGAATAATTCTGTACCCAATGAGAATTTGCAAGGAAATGTAGTAGGAACTAATTAATCACTAGATAGCACAGTAGCTACACAACAATAATATAATACTTCTAAACTCCTTTTAGTAAGCATACAATAAAACAAAAGCTTATTTAAGAGGAGTTTTTGTATGGAAAAAGAAAATATTTTGAAAGCTAATATTACAACAGAAGAAAGTGAAATAAAAAAGAAGGCGATGGCTGTTATAAAAGGATGTTTATTTGCCATGATATTTTCTGTTATTTTACTTACAATTTATGCCTTATTACTAGCCAATACTGCCATTGCAGAAAATACAATGATGCCAGTAGTATTAACTATTACAGGAATTAGTATTTTAATTGGTGGAACAATTAGTAGTAGAAAAATGAAGAAGAATGGACTAATTTATGGAGGAATTGTTGGTTTAGTTTACGTTTTAACTCTGTATTTAGCTTCTAGTGTTTCAATGGTAGGTTTTTCGCTATCAACCAATTCTTTTATTATGTTAGGAGTAGGAGTGATAACAGGTATTATAGGAGGAATTATTGGAGTGAATATGTCAGTAAGGAGAAAATAGAAAAAAGTAGCAACTATTTTTATGAAGAAATTCTGGAAAATAGTTGCTATTTTTTATGTTTTAGGGTAATATATACATTAGAAAAAACATAGGAGGAAGAAATTTGATAACATTAGAAGATGTAAAGCAAAATGAAGAAGTAAAAGAATTAATTTTAAGTTCACAAAAACAATTAAATGCATTAGGTTATACGGAACATTCTATAAGACATATTAGTATTGTATCTGAGCGTGCAGGAGAAGTTTTGAGAACTTTGGATTATCCAGAAGAAAGAATAGAACTTGCAAAAATTGCAGGATATATGCATGATATTGGAAATTGTGTTAATCGTACAGACCATGCACATTCAGGAGCAATACTTGCCTACCAGATTTTAAAAGATATGGGCATGGAAGCACATCATCGTACAGAGATTATGATGGCAATTGGAAATCATGATGAACAAACAGGAACAGCTGTTAGCGATATTTCAGCAGCATTAATTTTAGCAGATAAATCAGATGTACATCGTGATAGAGTAGTAAACACAAATATTTCTACCTTTGATAAACACGATAAAGTGAATTATGCAGTAACTAATGCAAATTTTATTATGAATAGAGAAGAAAAAAAGGTTATTTTAGACTTGAAAATTGATACTGAAATATCACCAGTATTAGATTACTTTGAAATATTTATGGATAGAACTATGATGAGCAAATATGCAGCAAAGTATTTAGGTATATGGTTTGAGTTAATTATTAATGATACAAAATTATTATAAATAATTGGGAGGAAAGAAAAGTGAAAATAGAGGAAAAATTAAAAGTAACATTAGTCATTTTAGTGATAATATTAATTTCACTAATTTCATTTGGTGGAATTTATGTTCAAAAAATGAAATTTGTAGAGAATATGATTCCAGACTATCAATTAGGAATGGATTTAGGAGGAAGTAGATTATTAACATTAGGAGCTGATACTTCTAAAAATACAGTTATTTATGATAAGGATGGAAATGTAGTTACTAAAGAAGGAGAAGGGACTACTAAAAAGGAAGAACCAGTCAATCCAGAAGATACTCTAACAGAAGAGAATTATAATGCAGTAAAGAAAATTGTTCAAAAAAGATTAGATATGATGAATGTATCTGATTATACAATTAGACAAAATGAAAAAACTGGTGAACTATATGTGCAAATTCCAGAAAACTCCAATACAGATTTAATAGCGCAATATATGGCAATTAAAGGAAAATTCACAGTACAAAATGAAAATAAAGAAGTGTTGTTAGATAATAGTCATGTAAAAAAAGCAGAAGTTAGATATAGTTCAGGAACCACTGGAACCACTGTATTTTTAACTATTCAATTAAATAAAGAAGGAGCACAAATTTTCCAAGATATTACAAAAACTTATGTAACATCAACCGATGAAGAGGGAAAGGACAATTCTAAAAAGATTACTATGAAAATAGATGATTCTACTTTATTAGAAACAGCATTTGATAATGAAGTTTCTAATGGAATGATTCAAATGTCCATTGGTACTGCTAGCACAGACAGTAGCACTTTAGAGGGATATGTAAGAGAAGCATCTAATATTACTGTATTATTAAATAGTGGAGAGTTACCACTTACTTATACAAATTCAGAAAATAGATATGTAATGTCAGACTTGACGCAAGAAATGTTTTATATTCCTGTAGCAGTAATTGGAGTAGTGTTATTAATTGGATTAATTTTCTTAATCATAAAATACAAAAAGAATGGTTTATTAAGTGCTATTTCTTTAATTGGATATATTGCAGTATTATTACTAGTGTTACGTTATACCAATGTTATGCTAACAATGGAAGGTATGATAGCAATTGTAATTACAGTTGTATTAGATTACATCTTTACCATTTATTTATTAAACTTAATCAAGCATCAAGATAGTAAAACTCTAGCAGAAGCATCTACAACATTTAAAGAAGCATTAATCAAAACACTATTTATTTTCATTCCAGTAGCAGTTACAGCAGTTGTATTATGTTTTGCTGGTTGGCTTCCAATTTATAGTTTTGGAATGGTAGCTTTTTGGGGATTATTATTAATTGTACTATATAACCTAATTATAACAAGAACTTTAGTTGTAGATACTAAAAAAGCGAACTAACATAGAAAAGAGGGAAAAAAATGAACAAAAAAATATTTTATGCTATTTTAATATGCCTTATCATTGCAGGGGCAATTGTTATTGCTACAGTAGGACTTAAAACAGACATTACGTATAGTAAAAATCTAAGACTGGATGTATACCTAGGAAATGAATATACAAGAGAAGAGGTAGAAACAATTGCAAAAGAAGTATTTGGAAATGAAAGAATGTTAGTGCAACAAGTAGAATATTATGGAGATATGTTTTCTATTACAATGTCACAAGAAGTAGAAGAATTAGATACTAAAATAGAGCAATTAACAAATAAATTAAACGAAAAACTAAAATTAGAACTAAAGGCGGAAAATATTACAAAGGTGTACCAACCACATATTAGATTGTCTAGTGTATTAAGACCATATTTATTACCATTAGCAATTAGCATGATAGTTATCTTAGTATATGTATTAATTCGCTTTAGAAAAATTGGAGTGTGGAAAACTTTAGCTTTATATGTACTAACAGTACTAGCTAGCGAGCTACTATATTTAAGCATTTTAGCAATTTGTAGAGTTCCAATTAATCGTTTAGTAACACCAATCGGTTTAGCTATTTATGTAGTTGTGATTACGGTTATTACTGCCAGACAGGAAAAGAAATTAACGGTCTACCAAGAAGAAAATAAGTAAACAAAAGCGTATTAACAAATTCTAAATAACAAAGTCATTAAGAATTTGTAATATCCGCAATAACTATCTTCTATGTCAATTACACGCTTACGCGAGTAATTTCCTAGAATATAAAAAATAAACAAAAAATCGACAATACTCATATAATATAATGAGTATTGTTTTTTTGTTATAAAATTTTAGTATAAAAAAAGAATACTTGAAAATAATAAAGAAGGAAAGTGAAAAAATGTTAGAAAGGATAAAAAGAATTTTTTATAGAAGTATGGACCATCAAGAAATAAGTTATTGTCAAGCGAAGAAAATGTTAATTGAAAAACCAAATACTATTTTATTAGATGTAAGAAGCAAACAAGAATATGAAGAAGGTCATCTTTCTGGCAGTATTCCTCTTTGCCTATACGATATATGCAAACAAGCAAATCAAATACTTCCTGATAAAGAGCAAACGATTATTACTTATTGTTCTTCTGGAAGCAGAAGTAAAGAAGCGCAAGAAATGTTAGAAACAATGGGATATGAAAATGTATATAACTTGAAAGGTGGACTAGATAATATTAACAGTTAGTGAAATAGAAAAAGAAAGACTTTCAATTTATGAATAGAACATGTTACCGTTTGAAGCTAGTAAGAATAAAATATGGAAGACATATTAGAAAGACCAACTATAAAAAGTCAATAGATTTTTGAAAAAATTTTAAAAAAGTTTT
>CANDRW010000018.1 GCA_947388675.1 uncultured Clostridium sp.
TATACCTCCACTACGGACTTTCACCGATTAACTAAACAACATGCCCGTCGCACAAAGAAAAAGGGGTTAGAAATTCTAACTCCTTTTATTCATTAGTACCATTTGTTTTGCAATATATTTGTCTAATAATTTACTTTGATGTAGTATTTTTTCAGGATCAGCATCTTGCTCAATTAGTTTTGAAAGTTTAGAACGATTCTTAAAGATTAAAAGTCCAAGTTTAAAATCCATAAAATCAGCTCCTTTCATATATTATGTTAATTATATTGAATTTTTTTCAATATTTGTGTCGTAATTTGTCGACCATAAGAAAAAAGTTAATTTTATAGCATAATTTGACAGTTTATGTTATGATAGTAAGTGAAAGATAAATAGTAAGTTATCTAGGTAATTGCGAAACTATTTCAAAAAACTGAATGTTGATTTATCAAGGAAAAATATACATGGACTAAAAAATAATGTAAATTTGTCTATTAATTATGAAAACTATATTTGGCTAAAACGGAGGAAAAATATAACTTTCATAAAATTTGATATAGCAATATCAATGCTTTTGAGTTTCGCAAACGCCTAAGTGAGTTATCGAGTAGGAGGAAATGACTTGAAAACTTTAATTATTTTTGCTAGTAAGACACGAACAATAGAAAAATGCGCTAAAGAAATAAATAAACAGTTAAAATATTCTAAAATAGTAAATATATTAAATCAAAATGAAGACATAAACAGATATGATTTAATTGTTGTGGGTATTCCAATTAGAATTGGAATGATAGATAAAAAAATAAGAAAGTTTTTGATTAATAGTATTGAAATATAAAAATCAAAAAAGGTATCATATTTTATTTGTTGTGGATTTAATGAAAATTGGAAAAGTTATTATGAACAAAACATTCCAAAAGATTTCTTAGATACAGCCATTATTTATGATACTTTTGGTGAAGAAAAGGATAATTATTTATTTGAAGAAGAGATAGTATACCCAATGTCAAAGTATTTGAACGAAATTGTAAAAATCATGTCTAAAAGGTTAAAAAATGCAAAACAATAAGGATATAAGAGCACTTTAGATTGTTCCAAAGTGCTCTTATATTTTATTCATATTTTAAACGATAGTCTTCTATTTCGGTATAAAAATCATCATAACTCATAAACCATGAACCAATCTTTTTTTCAGTAAAATAGCTTTGTTTTTTCGAATCAATTATTGCATGAAATGCTATCACTTTATATCCAATTCCATAATATACGGTTGTTCCTCCATCTAAATAAGACTCTCCTGTTATACAAAAGATAGGTAACTCGTTATTATGAACTCTTGCATTATCTATTATAAAAAATATGCAGGATAGTAATATAATTGCTACTATGATGGATAATAAAACTATTTTCTTGTTTTTTAAAATCATTATTTGTACTCCTCTCATTCTCTAATGTCAATTATATCATTTCAAAGAAAAGAAGTCTACAAGGGGAGTATTAAATTTCAGCAAAATAGCAATCCACTTCTACAAAGCCTGGTTGAACTTCATAAGTACTAAAAATTTTGTAATAATACTTATTTGTATCTACATCTAAATATAATTGAATTCTTTGCTCTATTACATTATAGCTGCTATCTATTCCCTTTAAATGGCTAATTGCATCTTGCTTACAAGAGCGTACATCTATTAGTGATTTTGCTTTTAAAGGAGTATCATTTTTTAAAGTTATGGTTTTATTATTATCTGCAATAGATTCTACTTTATTATTATTCACAAAAACTACATAACCTAAATCAGTGTAAGCATTATTAATCATTCTAATAAAATCAATAATATAGAGACCTTCATCTTGATTTACTTCGTGTATTTGAATATTATACTCTTCTCCTTTAGAAAGAGGGTATTTAGAATTCATAAAATTAGTTAAATTTTGAATGTCTTTATTAGTATTTGCAAAGTCTATATTTTCTGAGATATAGGATAAATTCGCATTATCATCATTATCTTCCTCGAGATCACAAGCAGTCATAATGGCAGGAATATCAACAGAGTTTATTGTATTTGAAGAAGAACCATAAAATCCAATGTCTTTTACATTGTTATCTACAACTATAGCTGAACTAGCCTTTACCATTGAATCCCAAATTGTATTTCCATTCTTTAAATTTTTAGTAAAGCGATTAAGCCAATTGTTCATAGTTCCAGCTTGAACAGATTTTCTCCATCCAAGAGTATTACGAGCACCTAATTCGTATGCTCTTACTGAAATACTATCTGCCATAGCAGAAGTATAGCAACCAGCAAAAGTCATCAATTTCACATTTTTTAAATTGAATCTTGCTATACTTGCTTCGTATTTATTTGATAAACTTGATCCAGTTACGCCGTAAGTAGGAAACATCATTGATCGTCCATGTCCTTCAGCGCCGTGTCCAACTAAAAATATAACTTGGCTTTCCATGTATTTAGTTCCATCAGAAAATTTTCCATCTTCAAAAGTCGAACGATAAGGTGAAGTTAGACAAATAGAAGAATAACCCATAGATGAAAAATTATTGCTAGCGGTTTGAGCAGAGGTAGTGGTATCAATATTACCATCTTTCATTCCGACACAAAAAGCATGACCACTAGCAGCATATACTGAAGAAGTTGTACCAATGATGAGTGTTGAAAGTAAACCTAATGTTGCAAATTTTAAAAATTTTTTCTTTTTCATAAAAGATCCTCCTTAATTAAATTGGTAGTGTAAACTTTATCACTAAAATTTGGGGCAAAGTATTGATATTAAATCATCTCTGCAAAAATATGTTATACCCCCTTAGACTAAATTAATTATGTATCCTCTTAACAAAAATATATGTGCTTTTAAAATTTTTTAAAGGCTAGGCGAAGCCTATTCATTTCAGCCTTTATTAAATTTTATAAAGCATATTATAATCAAGTTGGAGGATAAGTCTTAATCAACTTATGTCTACCATTTTTCATAGATTACTTTACACTACCATTGAATTTTGAATATAGATATATCTCCCCCCTTTCTATTAATTTTAGTCTAATAATTATCTAGTAATTTTTTTATATCATATCAATAAGATAAAGTATATAAAAGGGGAAAAAAGGGAAAAATTTTATGTTTTGCTTTTATTTAAAATTATTTTATGTATGGTTGTAATAAATAATTTTAAAGATGGAGTTTGATTGAAGGAGAAATACTGATGAATCTTTTGACTGTCAGTATATTTAATCATAGACTTTATAGCTTTTTGCATAGACCACTTTACAGCTTGCGTATTTTTAATACCAAAAATTTTAGCTACTTGAGAGAAAAGGTCTTTTTCAATATTATTTAATAAATGAGAATCTTTATAAGCTAATAACAAACATTCGACTAAATATCGATAGCCAATACTACTTTTATTGAAATCAAAAACACTTAATTCTTTTTCAATTTCCTTTCGGAGAGTGTCAATATTTTTTTTAGAACAAATGTAATTGAGTTCACTTACTAAAATATTAACTGAAAAGGGTTTTATTAGTATTTTTTTTACATTGCTATTATCAAATATTCTGATATGATTTATTAGAGGAACTTCTCCAGAAATAATGATGACAGCGCAGTCTATATTTTTAGATTTTTCCAAGACGGCTAAACCATTTAATTTTGGCAATTTTAAATCAAGTAATAAAATATCTGGTTTTGTTTCTATTAGTTCTTTAATTGCAGATTCTCCATCATTACAGATATCAATTTCTTTTATAAAATTTGAAAGATTTTGCTTCAATGTTTCATTTAAACTTTTTGCAAAATCAAAATTATCATCAACAATTAAAAATTTATACTTCATATGTTACTCCATAAAAAATAATCAGTTATAAGTACTATAATATAATTTTATCACTAAATCAACAAAAAAATTAATATATAACAAAAAATGTAGAAAATTGATATAATGAAATATCTATTAAGCACTCATTACAAATAAGAGAATCTTTGACAATAGACTTAGAAAAGCTAAGAGAAAAATATAACATATCAATTTGCAAATTAGTAAATATGTCTATATATAATGCTATACAAGAACTAGAAAATAAATTATGTCGAATTTTGTTGATGACAAGAAAAAAGTTGAATTTATAGAATAATTAAGGATTTTATAATGTTATATATGCGAAAGACAAATAATAATTTGAAGGGAAGTGATTAGTTTGAAAAAATAGGAATGGGAATATCTTTGTTATTGCAACTATGTAGTACAGGTTTAGAAATAGTTACTCTAGCCAATTGGTATAGTAGGTTTAATAATTTTTTTCATAGGTGCAATGGGTTCAAAACAATAAATTTAGGAGTAAGATGAGCTTATGAAAAAAGATAAAGTAGATAAAGGTTTTGAATTATTTTATAATAACTTATCATATCGAAGAAGGCTTATTAGAACACTTTGGCTTTTTCCAATAGAAATTGTAGTTTGAATAGTAATTACTTATATTAGCGTAATAGTTTTAATATTTTATTGGATATGTTTTATAATTGTTGCAATAAAACAATTATAAGATAATTATACTATGTAGAAAAATGAAACAAACAAATAAAGTTGTGGCTGAAAGATAATTGCTTTCTGTTATCTTTCAGCTTTCTTCTATACTATTTTGTAAATATTTTTGAATTTCCTTAATAGAATTTTTATGCGTATTTTTAGTTCTAATAATATCTATATCCTTTTCTTCCATAGCATCTGTAATTAGTTCCTTTATTCCTTGATTTTCCATTTTAAAAAATTCAAGAAATGCTACTTTGAAAACTAATTCTATATACTTGCTATCTCCTATTCCATGATTTTCCTCTTTTATTTGTTTCACTATATTATTAAATACCGTTTTACCGTGCTTTTCAAAAAATAATTCACTAAAATTCATATCAAAAAAGTTCATTTAATCATATCCTTTTTATATATAATAATATCATATTGTAATTAATTTTCTCTTTCTATTTTACCTTAAATATTTTTTGACATACTAAAAATTTCAGAAATCGTTAATAAATCAATACAAAATTTTTTTTTAGTGCGTTTATTGAAATTAAGTTTTATTCTATGTAAAATGTAATTGTGTATAAGATTATGTTATAGCTTTTATCTATAACTACCCATAAAGTTACTTTATGGCATAGCTGCTAAAGTTTTAGTTAGCAGTAGTACATCTACATTTTTAATGTAGCATAAATTTGGGATTATGGCAAAATAAATATATAGATTATTTGTTGTGCCTTAAAAAAGATAAGAAAGTAAAAGCAGAGCAGTTGTCCCCCTATACTCCTTGTATATATATTCGTAGACGAAATGTTTTCATGTCCTAACCAATCTCGTATATCTCTAATGTCTACTCCTTCAAGATGCAATAATATGGCAATACTATGGCTTAAACCGTGTGGTGTTATTTGTTTTAATCCATTTCTTTGAATAATTTTGCGAAATCTTTCTGTAAAATAGTGTGGTTGTATTATATTTCCATTATCATGAACAAATAAGTAGCCATCACATTTATGATTGTAAGAGTTTCCAAAAATCTTTTTATTTTCCTCTATTCTTTCTAATTTTCTTATCGTAGCAACAAGTGCTACAAATAAGGCAATAGCGAAAACAATTACCATTGCAATTTCACCAAATAGTCTATATATAAAACTTGTTTTAATAGCATACACATCATCGTCCTTCTTTCGCAAGAAAGCAACACAACACACTCTGTTTTGCTCATCTCCTTGTAAAAAATTATACTATATTTATAGATTAATTTGCCCAACTTAGTAAAAAAACATCAGTTATAGAGAATGTATTTATTATTTATTATTTTTTCTTTTCTTTACTTCAACACCTAATTCTTCAAACTTTTCTGCAATAGATGGAGCATTAGCAGTTAATTTTTTTATTGATAAATCTTCTGCTTTATTATTCGCTAACCTTAAATTATTTTCACTAGACAATAAATTAGCTTTAATTTTTTGTAAATGATCTATAGATTTATCTATTTCTTCAATTGCTTTGACGAATTTTTCACTAGCCAATCTAAAGTTCTTTCCAAAAGCTTCTTTAAAATTATTCATATTTTCTTCAAAATTTGAAATATCTATATTTTGATTTTGAATTTCAACTAATTGCCTCTTAGCCTCTAATGATTTTAGTGATGCCCCTCTCAAAATATTAATTATTGGAATAAAAGCTTGTGGTCTTATAACATACATTTTTTCATATTTATGTGATACATCTACTATTCCAGCATTATAAATTTCATTATCTTTTTCTAATAATGATACTAATACTGCATATTCACAATTCTTTTCTCGTCTATCTTTGTCTAACTCTTTAAAAAAGTCCTCATTTTTATGTTTAGTTGCGGTTTCATCTGCCTCATTCTTCATTTCAAACATAATTGAAACATACTCAATACCATCTTCCGAATAATCTTTAAAGATAAAATCTCCTTTTGACCCTGTTTTTGCATCATTATCTTTTTCAAAATAAGCATTACTTAAAACTGGTCTCAAATATGTATTATATTCAATATTACAATGTTGTTCTAAAGACTCTCCAATCATTTTAGTTGATAATTTCATTTTCATATCTTTATACAATTGAATTTCTTGGTCCTTGCCTTTTAATTTACTTTCATAATTATCTTTTAACCCTTGCTCTTTTAATTGATACTCTTTTTCACTTAACTCTAACTTGCTATTTAATTTGTTAATTTCATCCATTTTTTCTTGAACTATTTCTTTCAATTCTAACTTATGCTCAGAGTCTTTTTGCTTTAAATTGTTTTTTAATTGTTGAATTTCTTTATCTCTTTCAACTAATTCTTTGTCAAACTTTTTAGAAACTTCAAGTTCTTTTTTCTCTAAATCACTTTTTAACCTATCTATTTCCTTATCTTTGCTTGATAAAGAAATATTGTTCTTTAAAGTTAAATCTTTTTCTAAAAGTTCAAGTTCGCTATTTTTTTCTTTAGAAAATTCTTTTTCTCTTCTTTCTAGTTCTTCTTCAAATTCATGATTACGAATCTGTTTTACAATAGAATCATAATCTTTCTCATCAATTTGAAAAATTTTACCACAACTAGGGCATTTGATTTCATTCATTAAAATTACCACCTTTTTATTTTTGATATTAAATGATGCAAAATAAATATTCACGATACCTAATTGAAATATTAGTAATGTTTTTCATTTTCTATTCTTCTCCTAAAAATCTATGCAATAACTGTTCTCTACATTTTTCTTCAAAAGTATCATCCAATGGCTCTAATTCTATTTTCTCTTCATACTTTCTCTCTAAAGCATATTGTATGATATAATCTGTGACATCTGGATTTTTAGATAATAGTGTTCCATGAATATAAGTTGCAATTACATTTTTTATCATAAAGCCTTCCTCTGTTGCACCAAAGGCATTGCCCTGTCCCTTTAATACTTTTCCAAAAGCACTTGCAACATCTTTCGTTTGACCTCCATGATTTTCATACCCAATTACTTTTGTTTGTTTCCCATTTAGTTCTACTTGAATTACTACATTCCCAATACATCTTTTGCTTCTATCTTGAATAGCTTCTGTATAAAAATCAAAAATTTCTAAGCCTGGTATCATGTCTCCTTCCACGCCTTTGTAGTATTTGCCAAATAACTGATAAGAACCACAAACTAGTAAAAAGAATACACCTTGCTCTACTGCTTTTTTGATATCTTCTTTATACTGCATCATATCAACAGCTACTAATGCTTGTTCCTTGTCTGCTCCTCCACCTGAAAACACAATATCATAGTCACAGAAATTTGGTGCTTGTCCGTCTAAATAGTGATGATCAATTTGAACTGTAATTCCTCTTTTTTCTGCACGATATTTTAAAGCTTGAATATTTCCCCTATCACCATATAAATTTAGCATATCTGGATATAAGTATAAAATTCTAATTTCCTTCATCTTCTTCTCCTTATTTCTCATGAGCAGATTTGTAATCTAATATTTCTTTTCTAGTATTTTGAATTGCTGTATAGTTAGCAATAACATATTTTGTATTTTGTGTTTCATATAATTTGTCAACCGCTTCCTTAATACTAGTGCAGGGAATAATTTTCTCTGGTGGATACCCAGCTGTTTTAATTCTAATAGCTGCATCATAAGGACGCAAGCCCGCTGTAATTACTCGTTCTACATTTTCCAATTTTTCAAAGTCAATATCCCAAATCCAAGAAACATCTTTGCCATCTGGTACATTATCATTTAAAACAAACAATAATTCTTTTGGATTAGGATCTTTTTGCAAAAATCGCAAACTAACATTAACACCTGTAGGATTTTTTGCTAAATTAATTGTTGTTTTGCTTTTGTTTACTTCTAATTTTTCTAATCTACCGTTATTTAATACAAATCTTTCAACTGTTTGCATTACTGATTCTTCTGGAATTTCATATAGTTTAGAAACAGATGTAGCCGCTGCTAAATCATAGAAAGCATATAAACTATCATATTGTGTTTTGTAATCGTTCTCTCCAATTTTAAAAGTCCCATTTTCCACATTAATTTGTGTTAACAATTGATAAATATCCTCTTTACCATAATGGCACTCTGGACATTCAAACTTGCCCACATGAGCATATTGATAATATTCATATTGTAATTTTGTCCTACAAAATGGGCAATATGTTCCTTCAGCAGCTTCGTGCAATTCTTCCGTAGATTCGCTACACTTTTCTACTGAGTAAAAAAATACATGGCTATTTTTGGGATTTGCTTTAGAAAGTCTACTAACATTTGGATCATCTGCATTTAAAATTAAATTTCCATTGTATGTTTCTAAAAACTTTTGAATTTTTAAAATAAGAGTTTCCACTTCTCCATTTCTATCTAATTGATCTCTAAAAAAATTTAAAACTACTAAGCAGTCTAATGGAATTTTTTGATATAATACTGGTACATAACTTTCATCTGTCTCAAATACTAAATAGTCACTATCTATTTTTCCTGTTAAAGAACTGTTTTTAATTAAAGCAGATAATATGCCTGTTTCCATATTATTTCCTTGTAAATTGCTAACTATCTTTTTTCCACTATCTTTTAATATTTGAGCAATACAGTTATTAGTCATAGTCTTTCCATTTGTTCCTGTAACAGCAATCACTTTGCCTGTTATTTTGAAATAGTCTAAAATAGATTTGTCCCATTTTAAAGCTAAGTTTCCTGGCAAATTGCCTGCATTTTTTCCAAATATTCTTAATATCTTTGCAATTATTTTAGTTATAACAATAATCAAAAATTTCTTCATCTCTTAGTTGTTAGATTAACTAACGTTCCCCTTTCTTCTCGAAAGTCTAATTTACTGTTATTCTACTATATTCCCTTTTATTATTCAATACTTTCTATTTGAAAATTGAATACTTTTCAAATAGAATTTTGTGCTTTTTCCTTAATAATTTCTTATTTTTTTGCATTTTTTTCCAAAAAGTGGTATAATAGTATTTATCCCTAATTTTAAGGAGGTTTTTGATGTGAATAGAAAGAGAAGACATTCGGAGCGGAAGCCACAGTTTCTTTGCCTCTATCATGAGGCTTGCCAAAGCTCTGGGCAAACCAAGTGTCAGCATATGAAGTCTAGTAAGGCATATATGCCTCACTGCTTTTGCTCTGGCGGAAGGTGCCATGTTGAGGAATTTTGCTTCGCAGAATGCCCCTTCAACTGTGAGCACGCTGGTCCTAAAGGCTTGCATCTCCCCTGCTTCAACAAGAAGCATCATTCTCGCAAATAACACATCAAAAGGTCACCATCTTGGTGACCTTTTTTTATTTTAGTTCTATTTTTTATTTTCATGCATATAATAATACTATCTAACTTTAAAGGAGTGAATTTTGTGGACAAGAAACAACCTAATAGACTTTCTCAAGAAATCCCTTGTGCACTGCATGGCTCTCACGTATGTCCTCATCCACAAGAATGTGATGGTATCCACCGGCTTTGTTCCATTTGGAAGACTCACAGTGGGCGCTAACTCCAAACAGAGCCCCTGTAGGGGCTCTGTTTCACATTAACTATGCATTTTTCCAAAATGCTTCATATCCACGATATGCCTCATACAAATCTAATTTACTTGTCACTTCATAAGGTGAATGCATAGAAAGCACTGGTACTCCACAATCAATTACATCAATTCCTTTATTGGCTAAAATGTAGGCAATGGTTCCTCCTCCGCCAACATCTACTTTTCCAAGTTCAGCAATTTGATAAGCAATATGATTTTGTTCAAAAATTCTTCTTACTTCTGCTACAAATTCTGCATTGGCGTCAGAAGCTCCTGATTTTCCTCTTGCTCCTGTGTATTTGTTTAGTCCAATTCCTCTTCCTAAGAAAGAAGCATTATTTTTTTCTGATACACTACTATAAATTGGGTCTAAGCCTGCATCTACATCTGCTGATAACATTTTAGAATTACAAAATACTTTTTCTAGTAAGTTTGGTCTATTAACTCCCATTTTGTTTAATAATTCAGAAATGAAGGTATCAAATACGTGTGATTCCATTCCTGTATTTCCCATACTTCCTACTTCTTCTTTATCTGAAATAATGCAAACTGCTGTCTTCTTTGGATTTTCTATATTCATAAGTGCTGTTAATGAACTATATACACAAATTTTATCATCTTGTCCATATCCTGCTACCATACTATTATCAAATCCCATACTTCTACATGGCATCGCTGGAACTAATTCTAATTCTGAACTTAATAAATCTACTTCTGTAATACCATATTTTTCATTTAAAATAGATAAAATGTTTAATTTTACTTTTTCAGATACATCAGCATCAAATGGAATACTTCCAATTAATAGATTTAAATCTTCACCTTCTATTACTTCTGTAGCCTTTTTCTTCATTTGGTCTTGTGCTAAATGTGGCAATAAGTCTGTTATTGTGAAAATTGGGTCACTTAAATCTTCGCCTATGCAAACATTTACTTTTTCACCACTTGTTTTAACAATTACACCATGAATAGCAAGTGGTATTGTTGTCCATTGATATTTTTTGATTCCACCATAATAATGTGTTTTGAAGTAAGCAAATTCTGTGTCTTCATATAAAGGATTTGGTTTTAAGTCTAATCTTGGAGAATCTGCATGTGCTCCAATAATGTTTAAGCCCTTTTCTAATGGTTCTTCGCCAATTACTGCTAAATACATGCTTTTATCACGATTGATATAATATACCTTATCTCCCGCTTTTAAATTTTCATAATTGTTTATATCTTGAAATCCACGTTCTTCTGCGATTTTTTTAGAACTTTCCACTATTTCTCTTTCTGTCTTAGAGCGATTCATGTAGTCAATATATCCTTTAGCATAATCTAAAATGGCAGTTCTTTCTTCTACTGATTTCAATTTCCAGCCATTCTCTTTTTGATTAAATAATTTTTTCTTTAAGTCTTCTGCTTCTTTTTTGTCCATTGCTTTTTCTCCTTCCTAATTTTGATAATTTCATTTTATCATATTATTTTAATTTTAGAATACCCATTTTGTATTTTTTTATGTATTTTTTGTAATAACTTATCTTTTCTCCTCGTATAATTTAATGATTTTTATTTACTTTTTTAAATTTTTATAGTTTAATAATTTTAGATTTTAAAGAAAGGGTGATATATATGGAAGAAAATGAGAACAAAAATAATTTTAATGTAAATGCAAAAGATATCAAAAAAGAAACCACTGAAACAGTAAATCAAGTAAAAGATGCTATAAAGAATGCAGATTTAAAAAAGGATTCTAAAGAAGCAAAGGGATTTTTCTTTTCCTTTTTTAAAAATCCATTGGATGAAATAAAAAAAGCAACTTCTAGTGTTGATAATAAATATATAAAAATTGCTATCATTGTTTTTGTGGTTTGGCTTGCCCTTCTTCTAGTTTCTAATGTTTTGAATATTGCTACTACTTATTTATTTGGTACATTTGGCAACTTTGCTTATTTTTTCCAAAATCTATTTCATAATATTTTCGGTCTTGTTAAAACACTATTTGCTCCTGTTATTAGTATTTTAGTGCTTTCAGGATTAGTTTATGGCTTTAAGAAAGTGAAAAATAGGTCTTTTTTAACAATTGTTAGTAGTATTTTAATTGCTAAAATTCCTATCGTGGTGTCTAATGCTTTTTATTTATTAGTTTTAGTGAGTAGTCATTTTACTAAAGTTGCTTCTAACTTTACTGGATTTTGTAATATTTTATCTACTGTTCTTTTGTTCTTTACCATTAGAGATTTACTAGAAGAGAATAAGAATGATTCTTATTTTTGGAAATTCGCTTTGATTATGGGAATCTTCTATATTGTAAAATTTATACTTTCTTACTTAGGAATTTATTTGTAATGTTACATAATAACTTTTTATAGGAGAATGTTGTATAATAGAAAAGGATTGCAATTGGATGATCCCTATTATCAATGGGGTACAATTTACCATTACAATCCCTTTAGTCTTAAGCAACATCAACTCTGAGCGCGTAGTATTAGACGAGCTCTTGTAAGTTTTCAATTTGTTGATCATGTTTTTATGGATACTGGTTGCCTAAATCTTTACAACTGAATTTATAATTTTTATTTTCTCGGTTTTTGTACAAGAAACCGTAATTCAAAAGCCCCAACTTATTTTAGTAAGTTGGGGCTTTTGCTAAGTATTTAACATGCCATATATTAAGATGCCTTCATTATCTTGATAAATTTGTTCAAATTGAGAAATAGGAAGTGGATTTATGCCTTCTCCTGCTTCTATAGTATATCCTGGTCTGTTGTAATCTTGTATAAACCAATCTTTATATCCCGCAAAACTAGAGTTATATGAAACTTCTTCTAAACTATATCCACTTAATTTAGCAAATCTCTGTCCAATTTCATATCCTCTAGGCGGATTACTATTTTGAAAATCCCAGTAAATTTCTTGCCCTTGCGTATGATAAGAAATAGTTAATCTAAAATTATGGCTAAGAGTAAAATCATATAGCATCAATGCTTCTGGCTGTGTTAACGGACCTTCTCCTACAAAATCTCTTGGCGCAGGAGTAGTAAAGCCCTGTTTGAACTTAATCTTTTTGGCATTTTCCCAACCTGCAGGAAATTGCAAATTTAAGTCCACACCATTAAAGTTGGCTTTCCATCCATTGGGAAATGGTATAGTAGTAAACCCATGAGCAATTGTTTCATAATTTTTATATATTTCACTTTCTATATCCACATTCCCTGTCACTACATCTACTCCATCAGGATTTACCATTGGAATAATATACAAGGATACACTTTGAAATAACTCACGTACTGAATATCCTTGTAATGTTTGATTAAAAATGTAAGCTTTGCAGAAATTCTCGATAAATTTCATAAGAAGCACTGATGTAATCCATTCATTTGCATGGATGCTAGCATGATATAAAACTTGTTTTGCACCATTTCCTATTTTGACATATGGAATTGGCTTCCCTAAAACACTATATCCTGCTGTTTTGATTTCTAAAAAAGGATATGCTCTTTTTAGTTCATTGATATTTTGTTTCATCAAATCATAACCATATTGTTGATTGATTGGAACTATCTCAATCATATCGCTTTCTTGTCTATTTTCTTGCATAAAAATCACCTAATATAAGATATTAGTTTTATTTTTTTCTGTGATAAAATAATTCTTGATTTTACCTATAAATTTCTAAAAAAATATTGCAAAATATAAAAAATTGTGATATAGTATATAAGTAGTTGTGAAAAATCGAGGCGTAGCGCAGTTGGTAGCGCGCGTGGTTTGGGACCATGAGGTCGCAGGTTCGATCCCTGTCGCCTCGACCAAGGAATAAGAAAAAGTGGTCTTTTATAGATTGACTTTTTCTTATTTTTTTATTAGCAGCTGTAGCTTAGCTGGATAGAGCGTTCGGCTACGAACCGGACACCTACATGCTTACAATCGTTGATATTTAGGTAATTTCAGGGGTTGCTATAAATCTTTTCCCCCGAATTTCCCCTTAAATATCTTTTGAATAGAAAATATTATAGTTGGCATTATAATATTTTCTTATATATACAGCCGTAGCTTAACTGGATAGAGCATTCGGCTACGAACCGAAAGGTTGCAGGTTCAAGTCCTGTCGGCTGTACCACACTTCTCAAGCGGATTTGAGAAGTTTTATTTTTCTTTTTGTGTAGTATTTTTTCCCCTTATTTTGAGTAATTTTCCCCTGAGTTTCTTCACTATCATCATTACTATGTATTTTGTTAAATTCATTTTTCTTTCTTTCTTCTGTGATGTGAATATAGTAAAATTCTGTTGTTTCAAAATCAGTATGACCCATCAATTCTCTTAACACTTCTTTATCCATTCCCTTTTCACTATTTAGAGTGGCAAAAGAATGTCTAAGACCATATACTGTCATATGCTCTAAATTATATTTCTTAATAAACTTTGGCATCTTGTTAGTTAGACGTTCTGGCACATATGGTGTTCCTTTTTCGTTTAGAAATACATATTCAGATTCTTTCCATTTTTTTCCTTCTTCTTTATATCTTTGTTGCTTTTCCTCTTTTAGTTGCATTAACATTGTCTTTAATCTTTTTGTCATTGGAATTGTTCTATAACTTTCTGTGGTCTTTAAGTCATCGTCTCTATATTCATGCCCTATAGTCTTCATATTTTCATCATATATTTTTATGTCCTTATATGCATTTTCTACAGTAATTATATCATTTTCAAATGATACACTTTGCCATTTTAGCCCACACCCTTCTTCTGGTCTCATTCCAGTTTGAAGAAGAGTTGCATATAATAATGCAAATTCCCTTCCATCTTCCTCAAAGTAATCTAACCATACTTTTTGTCTTTCTTCTGTCAAATAAGGAATGTTAACTTTTCCCGTTCGTCTCTTTTTTGGAAATTTCAACTCAAATTTTGGAACTTCATCAATTAACTTTCTTTTGTCTCTTGCATAAACTAATACACATCTTAAAAGTAAATATATGTCTTTAGCCACTCTAACACTGATTTGCCTTTTTTTACTAATATAATCTTCTACAAATTCTTTTGTTAAATCTCCTATGTGCTTGTTTTGTAAGTCTGGTATTATATGTCCCTGAATAGTATATACATATGCTTCTACTGTCTTAGCTCCTATTGTTTTGTTTGTGTTTGGATTGACTTGAACTTTTTTCCAGTTAAGCCACTCTTTTGCCATATTAGGAACTAATGTATAATCATCAGCTAGTTCTACCATTTCCCTTTTAATCTTTGCTTCTTTATATTCAGCAAAGTATTCTAATTGTTGACTACATTCATCTGAAAATATTTTTTCTCTTTGCACCCTCTTTTGAACTTCAAAGTATATATTAGCAATTTCTTCTCCTAGCCTTTTTCTTGCTTCTATTTCTGACTTTGCAGTTCTTGAAAGTCTTGGATTTTTACCAACTCCTTCCGTTATTGCAGTTAGGTCAAGAGTTACTCTTGCCTCAAAACTATTTGCTTTTGTTCTGACTGTAACTGTTCCTTTTGGTGCTCTTTCTCTATTTATTTTTTCCACATTACCCTCCTTCTTTGGTGTTAGAAAAAAATAATAGCCTAAAGAGCCTCCCTATTATCAAACATCATTATAACGCCCATTTAATAATAAGTCAGCCCTTCAAACTATACTTTTCTCCTATCAATAATGGTAATTTCCATACTGACCATAATTTTTTGCAAACCATTCTGGGAGTAACTGTCTATTTATAATTATTTTCTTTTTAAAGCGAATTGCTGGAAATCCTTTTACTTTTACTAATTGTAGCATTAAATTTCTACCAATACCTAATAGTTCTCTTGCTTCGTCTATAGTCATTCCCAATTGATTATTATTATCTTTATTTTCCATAGCGAACCATACCTAAAAAAACAAGCCTAACTAGGCTTGCATTCCTTTCATTTGTATTTCTAATTAATAATCGTAATCTTCTTTATCAATCTGCTTTTGATATAAATTGATTATTTTTTCTGTATCATGACCTAAATAGCTTGCTACTCTATTTTTTAGATTTGTTATAGCTTCTCTTTCATTTTTTCCAAGTCCTCTAGCAGGAATCACTATACTATTTGGTTTTTTTAAATATGTCGTTGCTATATATCTTTCTTTATCTTCCCTTATTGTGACTCCTCTCAAATTATTGCTTCCATTAGTTAAAAAATATTGCTGTTCTCCAAACTTTATACTATTTGATTTTTTTATATATTCACATTTAACACCTGTGATTATGTTCTCTCTAAATAACGCTAATACTTTTTCTTTATTTAATATGGATTCTGGTAATCCTCGAACCAGATTAATTTTTCCATCTCTAAATAATATTTTAAAGTAGTCACTAGCATCATTTATAATATAGATATCAGGATTATTTCGTTGTCTTCCTATCATATATATCATGCAAATAAATTCTAAATCTTCAATATCATTTAAAATTTCATTATAAAATTTTTTCGCATCGATTACCTTAAAAGCCAATATATCCTTTTTTTCTTCTAATTCTTCTATTACATCTTCTTCTAATAATTCTTTTATATCTATATCTACTATTTTTATAATATCATTTCTCTCCCACCTATTTGATTTTTTAGCATAAATATCATATTCTATAACAGATGTACCTATAGAATAACTATCAAAAGGATGTTGTACTATGTGAACGTCTTTACCATTTAATTTTTCTAATTCTATATAGTCCTCTGCTGTTATCCTGTCTCCTATTTTTTCTTCACACCATTCTTTAAATTCATCAATGTCACTAACTACATATATCTTTTGTTTTACCATCATTCTCCTCCTAACTCATTTTTACTTTTTTAGGCACTGCATAAGAAGTTTTATCCTTAAATTCTTCTTTTAGCCTATATTCATTTGTCTGTTCATAGTAATCATAAATACTAGAATTACACTTTCTAAATGCTCGATTATTAATAGTTTGTCTTCCAGATAACTCTTTACAGTCTTGATTGTGAATGTAATCCAGGATAGCTTTTTCATTTACTTGCGTACTTCTATTTTTAGCTTTAAATCTTCTTTTGCTCATCTTATGTCTTTCCTTTGTTTCTTCCTTTCTTCGATTCTTTTCCTTGTTATATTCCTCACTCTTTCCTACAATTCGGCTTACTTGACTAATAGAAATATTTACTTCTGTTGCAATTTCCGAAAAAGTCATCTTCTCTATAAAATATAATTCACATATTTTTTGATTTCTTGTATATTTGTCCACTCTTTTCCTCCAAAATGCAAAAATCTGTCTCCTTTTTTTGAGCATGAAAACTCATATAGATAACTACAAATTTTTTGTAATATTATCTATATAGTTTTTAAAATCTTTTCCCTTTAGTGATGATAACCTAGGTGTCTTTTTCTTAAATTTCTTTTTTAATTTTTTTAGACGAATAGTATTTATAATTGCTACAATACTTAGTAATAAAATTACAATGAATAAAATCATCAAAATTTTTATCATAGGCACTCACCTCCATTTGGGGGTAATTTTTTTTACCCCTCTACTAGGTAAGTGCCTCCATTTTTCAAAAAATGAGTAATTTTCTAAAAAATTTTTTAATTTTTTTTATTTCTATGCCTACTTAGCTTTCTAAAAATAGCAATTTTTATTTTTTGTTCACAGTCTTCATCAAATTTTCCATTGACCTTAGCTGCTTTTTTTATCACATCTTTATATTTTTGCAATATACTTTCTATTTCTTCGTTAGTCAATGTATAATTATTAAATCTATCTTCCATACTTCTTTATTTCTCCTTTCACTTTTTTATCTATAGATTTGCAACGGTTATATATTGTCTTTCTTTGAACTTTTAGTAGTTTAGCTGCAAGGCTTTGAGACACCTTATGCACATATACCAAAACGAACACCAACTTTTCTCCCAAAGTCAATGTTCGTTTTATTCCAGATAACTCTAAATCATCTAACAAATTATCTAATTTGTTTACTAATACTAATTTTTCTTCTTCTAAAAAAGGGTGCAATCCCCCCTCAATATTTAATAATTGATTTTCTTCTATTTTGTATGTATCGCTTACAGGTCCATCTATATTATCTATACACTCCATTTTCATCTTTTTTCTGTGATAGATGTTTAGTTTATATTTTTGTGCTGTTTTCCAAATTATACCTCGTATTTCGTCATCTTCCCCTTTTGATAAATTTTCTTTTAAATAGTCTTTCATAGACACTAACCTCCAAATTTCAATCTTAGAAATCTATCTAATTGAAATTTGAAGCCAGCATTAAAATGGGCAAAATAATGCTAAGACTAAAAGCAACATCTTTTTACATCTTTTACAACATAATAAGAATCATTCTAGTGTTTTCAATTTTATATTATTTGTTTGATAAGAAAGTTCGATGGTAAAAAATGTAATAAGATTATTTTACCCTAAAAGACTCCCCTCCTTTACCTATAAAATTTGCCTACTAATAAAACTCTAAACAAATATAATAGTATATTTTAGTGGTGAGAATATTAGTCCGATTGAATTTTATTTTGCTACAAAATTCAACAGACAAATTTCATAATTATTATATATATAGTGCCTTGAAATGTCTGTCGAAACTTGGTAGTTACAACTATTTTTTTTATAAATATACAATTATATTTATTTTGGACTAAAATTCAGCCAAAGTTCTCATGATTAGAAAGATTATTAGACTACAAAATTCGTCAAATATCTTATTTAATATAACTTTTTGTATCTTTTTAGCTTTTTTTCATTGTTTTTAGCCTATAATATTTGTTAAGTTCCTTATACATGAGGTAGAAATGTCATTTGGAGGTTTTTCTATGCGTTTTAACAAGAAAGGTACTCGCCTTCTGTCTATGCTTATGGCGATTGCTATGTGCCTTGGTCTGTCGCTGAACGTGTTTGCAGCAGAAGTAACGTCCACCGAGGAAGGAACGGCGGCTATTACCGCCAGCGGAGCTGTCGCTCCGTTGTATTGGCAAGGGCCCGGCAATAATCAGCTCATCGATTATGGTGGCACTCCGCTCACCAAAGGAGACCCTTATACCACGTACATTTGTCCTCCCAAGGGAGCAACGCTAAAGTTCGTGGGCAATAACGCCATTAGACCGAATGAAACTTCGGTCATCAAGATTGAGACCACCAAACAAGGTGGTTGGTGGCCCAGCAACACAACAACACTCCCCAAAGGTCAGGGGGCCAAGACTGATACCCTTATCAGCAACTGTGATGGCAAAGTGTACAAAGTTGTATTCTCAGCCGCCGACAAGGGTTACTTCGCTGGCACACTCTATTGGACTACTGGCTAAGCAAAAAAAGAAGAACATCAATATAATGGATAAGGAGCTTAAATCTTAACTAGACATTTTCTACCTCATGGGGGGAGAGCAAGTCTTTGCTCTCCTCTTTTTATTTCAACTAATTTTTATACTATAAAAGATTAGAACTCTGGATTCTTAAAAGTATGTAACTTAATGTAACTTTGTGTATCTTATAACTCTTTTTTACTTTTTTAGTTTTATTATTAATGTATACTAACAATAAAATATTTTAGTATTTTTAAAAATTTTAGCTATTCATTTATTGAGTTCGAATAATAAAATTTAATCAATCTTCTATCTAAAAGATTGAAATATATTATAAAATACGGTATATTATAGAGGAATCTTATGAATAGGTACAATATTATAATAGCAGATGATAATGTTAATTTTACCAAAAATTTATATAAATATTTAAAACAAATTAGTTCAATTATAAATGTTGTCGCTATAGTAGAAAATGGCAAGCAATTATTAGGGCAACTATATAAACACCACATAGATTTAATAATTTTAGACTTAAATATGCCTCAAATGAATGGAATCGAAACATTAAATCAAATAAGCAACTCACTTAAAATAAATTTTAAAATATTAATAATATCTGGTAACAACGAACTTTTAAATAAAATTACACTTAGCAATTATACTATGATTAGCAAAATTTTAGTTAAACCATTAAGATTAAAAGATATCTATAGTAGTTTAATAGAAATAATTGAATTGCAAAATACTGTTAGAATAGAGGAAAAAATACAAGATTTATTATCAAGTTTTAACTTTAATAGAACAAGTAAAGGATACACATATATCTATAAATGTATAATTAAAAGCATTGAAAATGAAAATTTATTGTACAATATTCAAAATTCATTATATTCTGAAATAGCCAAAGAGACTAATGAAACAATATGTCATATTAAGTGGTCTATACAAAAATCTATTAATGTAATGATAAAAAATACCAATAGTGATGTTTTAGATAAATATTTTCCATATTGTCCTAAAATTACAAGTAAAGTTTTTATCAAAGAAATAATTCGAATATTAAAAAGGAGTTGTAACTAAGAAATGACTAAAAGATTCAAAAGCATTCTTGAATGGTTTTTCTGTATATTAATTGCATTCGTTTTATCAATAATAATTAAATATTATATAGGAACTCCAACAGTAGTTGAACAAAGTTCAATGTATCCAACTTTATACGAAAAAGATAGATTGATTCTAAATCGTTTTAGTAGAACTATAAAAGAGGAACCAATTAGAGGTACAATAATAACTTTTGAAGCACCAAGTATAAAGAAATATACTAATTCAGAAAATATCGATTTAAATAACCCTATTGCTAGATATGAAAAAGAACCAGATAGTTGGTGGGAAAAATTTACTTATTATACATTAGAAATAGGTAAGCAAAGTTATATAAAAAGGGTTATAGCCTTGCAAGGGGAATATGTACAAATACAAAATGGAAAAGTATATATTAATGGTGATGAACTAAAAGAAGAATATTTGATACCTGGTACAGAAACACCAGATAGCGTATCTGGTGGAATACCATTTTGTGACTTTATAGTGCCAGAAGGATGTGTATTTGCATTAGGAGATAATAGAGCTAATTCTTTGGACTGTAGAGAATTCGGTTGTATTCCAATTGATAAAATAGAAAGTAAAGTATGGATTCGTTTTTATCCATTTAATAAGATAGGGAAAATAAATTAGAAATAAAAATCGAAAAGAAAAACTTTCGCTTTTCTTTTTCGAAGTTTCTACTATATCACACCACAGTTTCCGTGTACTGTTTAGTACCATGCAGTTAGCTAATGCACTAGTAATTTATTTACTAGTGTTTTCTTTTGTTTAATTCAGCCTTATATGTGATTTTCTTTCATTTGACTGTGATTGGGCAACTTTAGCTTATTTTAGCCTTTCTCTTCACTAATACCTTCTTGCCACTTACTACTATTAGGCACCGTAAAAAACTTCTTCCCCAAAATTGTTGCCTATGCTAGACACAAAAAAGTAGGAGTACCCAAAATCAATCGGATACTCCTAAGGTTTAATGGGGCAAAAATGTTGATTTAGATTTTCTTTACCGAGAAGTAATAAGTGATAAAGTTATTTCCCACATTATGCAAGACAACAGTCTTTGTACCATAGCTCTGGTGCCTGTATGTCAGTGAGTGGGGTTGCAGCTCCCCAGTAACATTGTAGGTATAGTGGTCTCCCACGCTTGAATAGTCCATATGTAGCTTAGACGTAAGTCCTTCTCCTGTCTTTGCAGAGACATTAAGAACGATGTCATTTCTGAGCAGATTCGGACAGTCAAAGGTGATGGTAACGGAGCCACCCGCAGGAATACCTCCAATTCTGGTGCACAGGCTGGTTGCATAAGGAGTGATTTCATCTCCACTGGAAAGCTCACTGCTCTCTGCATAAGTTTCAGGCTCTTCCACGGGTTCAGCCGCGAACGCTGGCACTGCCAGGGCGAACAGCATAGCCATTCCCACTAATGCGGAAATCATCCGTTTCACATTAATACTCATAAAAAAACCTCCATTATAATTTTAGTTTGCCCCATTAAAACCTTCTAATAATTTAGAATCCAAAAAGGATTCTAAACAATTAGCTCATAAAGAGAATATGTATTTAGTATAACGCACTGATAATATTTAGTCAAAAAAGTGGAAAAAAGTAGAAAATATATACTAGTCAATTACTCAGAAATATTTTTATAATTATTTGATAATCTAGTATGAAAATATACTTTTTTTGTTATATTATTTATCTATTTTCTATTATACGAATCAGACACTGGATATAACTGTTTATTACACAGATTCTTATTCAAATAATTATGGTTTCAAAAACTTGCTTGATAACCATTTTGATAACCTAAATAATACTTTTAATTCATAGAAAAGATATATTAAGTTACTTTGTATCTATTTTTATCAAAACTGTATTTATAACAGTTTTAATATTGGGTTTCATTATCATCTGTAGAGAAAAGTAATTAACTAATTTCATCTCATTGCAATTGTAATACATATTTTCAGTAGCCCTAATTATATTACACTTTATGTTATTAGTGGATTGATTATATCTTTGAGCAATAATTGGATAAACATACTTGTTTAAATTCTCCATAAAGTTTTCTCCTCTAATATAAATTAATTCAATAACTTCAATTAAATACCTAGTTCCCTTATTTGAAAAATCATATCCAAGATATAAAAGTTCGTTTGTAATTTTCGCTTTTATATTTTTTAAATCTTGATTTTCTTCTCTTTCTATAATTAGTCCATTTATTTGTGCTACAATTTGTTCCATGCTTAATGTCTTTGGCAAAATTCGGTTTACAACTTGATTGTAACGAATTTCCGAATCCTTCATTAGCTCTAATTCCCCTGATATAATAATAAATGAATTATAGTATTTTTCTCGTTGTTCTCTATCTAATTTTTCAATCACTTCAATTCCACTATATATTGGCATCTTCAAGTCTAATAAAACAATATCTATAAGATTGTTTCCATTTAAGACTTTTAACGTTTCTTCTCCATTAATTGTGATATTAGTTACTCTTACTTTATTCGATTTTTCATTTATAAAAGCCATTAAATTTCTTGCATAATTCCAATTATCATCTGCAATCAAAACATTTACCATGTTATTTCACCTCTCTAAATATAGATATATATATATCTACAAAAAGTTGCAAAAAATCATAAAAAGTCGCAAAATGTTTTTTGTAACTTTTTGTGACTTTTTATAACTATAAATTATAAGAATTGTATAATTGATAAAATTTAGTATCTTAATCAAGGTAATTATCTTGATTTAAGATAGAAGGGTTAGGGAATACAAGTTATAAGGAGGCTCTTATGAAACGGTTATATGCATTTTTCCTTTCTGTCATCTTAGGTTTGAGCATTACCAATGTGGCTCATGCAACTGATTGTACCCCTATTTCTGTCGATTCTGACAATATAGTTTTTACATTTTCGGATGAGCAGCCCATCGTTCCCTATGCTGGTGTGGAAACGTGGTATAAAACGTCTTTGCATACAGTTGGGAGCTTCTATTTGGACGGGCAAAATTTGACTCCTGTAAAAACTATTGGCAACGCAGGTAGCCTAACCGTTTATGCAGATGCAACGGCAAGTCATGGCAATCCATATGTTTTATATATGGAAATTCGTGAATATCCTTCTGGTAGGGTATTAGCTTCTGGTAAAAGTGTCTCTATGTGCGACTGTGGCTCTGTGCAGCACGCTGGATTAACACTCAAGGTACAAAAGGGGCAAAAAATACAAGTATTCACAAAATACTCTACTACTCCCCGTACTCCTGCAAAACTCACACTATCTTACAGTTTGATTTGAATATTATTCCCTAGCCCTTCTAAGGGAAGCAAATTGCTTCCCTTTCTTTTATTGATTTCTTATTAATCTAATATCATACTGTTTTTTATTATACTCAAAATGTAAAGTTAATGTGTCTGTGGAATCATAAATTGTCAAATCTAAAGTATCTGTATATTTTAAAATACCATCTTTCTCTTCCCCTAATAGTTCACCATTAGCACTTGTATTTTTGGTAATATAAAACCTCTCTTTATTTGAATTTTCAATATAAACATTATTTATTGGATTAATTAGCATCATATATTCCTTATATGCTTTACTTACTAAATGACCTTCATACTCTTCTGTTTTCGCAACTTCATTTGAACTATTCTCTTTTTCTAGTTCTTTTAATATTCTTAATATTTCTTCATTATTGTCATTATTTTTTTCTAATATAATAGAAATATTGGTTCCTGTTATATATGTTTCCATCTTAATTTCTTTAATTTCTTCATATGTATTGTCTACAATTTGATAAGTATATGTTTGCCTATTTTGAAAACTATCTGGCATATTTTCCTCTATGCACCAAATTCCTTTATATAATTGATTATCTATAACTATATTCTCTAATCTACAAAATATTTTTTTACTTTTTGGATATTTCATAGTATCTGTTGTTAAATTATATATTAGTTGCACTTTTCCTTTCTGTGTATTATGCACTTTTGAACTTGCTCCACTATTAATATATTTCTCATTAAAATTGCCTTCTTCAATATTTAGCTTATTCTTTTCAATGAATTCTGTTAATATTTTTGAACCTTTAGCATATATAATTCTATTTTCTTCATCAGTAATTAATATACTTTGAAATTCTATATTATGAATATCTAACTCCTCTTCGCATTTTACATCAAAATTAATATCTAAATTATAATCATCCATTAATATATTATTTGCTTTGATAGAAATATTATTACTAGTTTGATATTCTCCCGAACCATTGATTATGTAATTATTGTTAATTGCAGTTTCAACTCCCTCTCTATTATTAAACATATTTTTTATATAGTAACTGGCATAAGCGACACCAGATATAAAAATTGAACAGCAAATTATGATTATCGCTACTTTATAAAAATTAGCATTTTTCTTTTTTATATATAATGCTTGCTTGATTGTTGCTTGATACCCATTAGGTTCACATATATTACTATTAATAACACTTATTATCTTTTTGTCCAGTTCATCCATTCTTAACACCTTCTTTATAATTATTTTTAATTTTTTGTTTAGCTCTAAAGATTTTGCTCTTTACTGTATTTTCATTCATATTTAGTAAATCACTTATTTCTTTACTAGTATATTTTTCATTGTAAAATAGAATAATAATAGTCCTCTCATCATAGTCCAAGTTTTTAAGCATTCTATAAAAATCCAATGTATGATTAATGTCTTCTATGTTGTTATAACTTTCTAAGTAATATCCGTTTTGTTCATATTCATTAAATATACTATTTTCTTTCTTCTTTTTTCGATATTTCTTATTACAATTATTAATTAATATTTTTATTATCCAAAATTTAAACTTGGTTGGTTCTTTTAATTGTTTTATTTTTTTATATGCCTCTATCATAGTTTCTTGAATGACATCTTGAATATCCTCTTCATTTGATAATCTTACTCTTGCTAATTTATATAAATCATTTCTTATAACTAATATTATTTGCGTAAAAGCCTCTTTGTCATTCTTTTTGGCTTTCAAAACTAATTCTTCCAAGTAATCATCTCCTTTAAGTTTACTCGAATCTTCTTTATGTATAAGATACTTATATTTTATAAAAAGTTGCATATTTCCATTCTTTTTGAATTATATCTATAATTCACCCTTTCCACAATATTAAAATATAAAAAATCTTCTATTATCTCCTGTATACTCTTCAAAATAATTATCATACATAAAAATAGAACCAGAAAAAATTTTGTCGATAAAAAAATATTTTAAGCGTTAGCACAGTATCCAATTTATAGTATAATATTGATGTGCAATATACCGTATCTATAATATTATTTATGAAAGAGATAAGACTAAAAGGAGAAAGAGTATGAGAATTTTAATAAAGAATGAAGAGTTAAAAGAGAAATTATATCCAAATGGTTATTGGCTTGATAATAATTTACTTTTTGTTGGTGGTGTTTGCTTAAAAAAAGAAAATAATCAAAAAAGACTTTTTATCATTCAAGAAGCTATAAGCGGTGGCTTTAATAACGGCGCTTCTTTTGTCACTATTTTTAAAAATGAAGCTGGTTATGCTACTGGTTCTACAAGTTTAGAAAAAGCTTCTGAAAAGTATTACGTCTTAGATGATAATGAAAATGATATTTGTACTAGATTTATCTATATTGTTACAGAAGAAAATACATATGCCATAAAAGAAGATATTAAAAATGCTGGTGGAAAATGGGATAAAGAAAATAAATTCTGGTACTTTACTAATGAACCTGATGGTTTTAAAGTGAAAAAAACATATCTTATATAGAAAAGGAGATTTATTATGGAAAATCAAGAAAATATATCTTTAATTGATGAAATCTATCTTAATGATTATGGTGAATTATTGCAATACCAATATTTCAAAAATAATTTTTAAATATTGACATCTTCCTTCAAATATGATATAAAAAAGATATTAATTTAATCATCTTGGAATTTAAAGTTAATAATAAGGATTGACTTATTTAAGAGAAAAGTAAAATAATTTAAGTATATTAGAAAATACCAGAGTTATCTGGTTTTTATTTATATGGAGAATAAATATGTTAGATTACAAACTCATTGGTGAGAGATTAAAAAAAGCGAGAAAGGCAAAAAATATAACTCAAGAAGAATTGGTAGATAAATTAGAAGTTTCTATTGCATTTTTAAGTAGGCTTGAAAGTGCTGGATATCATATTAATTTAAAAAGATTAAACCAAATCTGTGAAATTTTAGATGTTTCTGAAAGTGATATTTTGAGTGGCACTGCTACTAGTTCTTCAAGTTATTTAGAAAAAGATTTTCAGAAATTGCTAGATTTATGTGATGAAAAACAAAAAAGATTAGCTTATAAATTAATTAAAATAATTTTAGAAGAATAATTAGAAAAATATTATATATTAAAGTAAACGGCTCAAATTAAATTTTAAGCCGTTTTTATATTTTAGATATATATTTTCTTATGTATTTACATTAGATGCTTTTTTATGGAGTTTAAATAGAAATTAGAGAATAAGAAATTTGAGTACAAAAACAAAAAAGCATTTTAATATATCAGGTGATGAAATGCGTGACAAATAATATACAATAAAAATAGAACTAGAAAGATTTGCTATTGATTTTTTATCTTTTTTATAGTATTTTATATTATAATGAATTCATAAATTTATTATTTTTGTTTACTAATTCTAAAAAGCAGTTCACTTCAATGTAACTGCTTTTTTATTTATATATGTTTTTTATGATATTTTCTTTTATACTCTTCAATATCTTTTTCAACTCTTTTTCTAAATTTATTACTCATAATATATGTAAAAAAAATTATATTTAGTGAGAAATTATTACAAAAATAGTAAGTAAACCTTTTTTCTATGTCATATTCATTATTACTATTATCATATATAGCATCAATAAACCATTCTATATAAAATTTAAAATCTTCATGTTCAAAAGCAGCAGGACATATATTATACAAAAAAACCTTCTCTTTAGTTATAAAATAATCAATAAACCCTTTGTCATTGCTTGATATAATATTCATTTGTAACCTCCATATTTCATTAGTTTTGTATTTTTCAAAGTTATAAACTCGATTTTTTTTATTGTTTTATAGTCTTTGTCTATATATCATAATATTTTTTATAGATTAAAGCTATATTTTATATTCAAAATTATAGTTTTAATCTATTTCATTTATTAGTATTTCTTTATTATACTATTACTTGGGGTGAGTTAATGGCAAACTTAAATAATAATGTCAAAATTGGACAAAATATTAAAGATATTAGACAAGGATTAGAATTGACACAAGAAGAATTCGCTGAAAAACTAAATATTAATGCTCAATTTTTATCACAAGTGGAAACAGGCAGAGCAGGTATAAGTATGGATAATGCCATTAATATTTGTAATACAGCAAAGTGTTCTTCAACACTACTATTTAAAAATATTATAAAAACCCCAGACATCATTGAAAACTATAGTCTTTTAAATAACAGAGATAAATCTATAGTAGAGCAAATGATTCTTTATTTACTTAACACAAAATAATTATTTATCGCTAACAGTATATAGAAGTATATTGTTAGCATATTTTTTGAATCTAAAAAAAAACTTCCTCCCTTCTTGAATACTTTTTTATAAATTGTAGCATCTTATTCTATAAATAGCGTGTCTCACACGCTATTTTAACATTAAATTTATTATAAAATCAATATAAAAATAAATGGACGGTAAGTTTCTTTGAAAAAGTATGAAAATAAGACAAATGTTATAGGAAATTTAATAAAGACTTATAGAGAAAATATAAAACTTAGCAAAGGTGAAGTCTGTAGGAGATTGCAATTGCACGCAGTATATCTGGATAGAACACAACTGAATCGAATTGAGACTGGAAGAATGATTGTTAAAGATTTTGAATTAATTGCTTTGTGTAAGGTTTTAGATATTAATTATGAAGATTTAAAAAATCTAATAGAATAAATCTAAGAGGAACATTGCTACTGCTCCTCCTAGAACATTTTGCTAGTCCTAAGAGGGATGATATGAAAACTTAATACAATTTGGTTAATTTTATATTATTTTAGAACTAGCATTTTCATTATATATCATAAAAAGTATATAATGCAAGTTTTAATAGATAAGATGTTGTTGCTACGAATATATCTTATCTATTTTTTTAAATTTTGGTTTGCTTTTATCTTTAGTAAGCATTTTTTACAAACTAATTTATCTTTAAATTCTATTAACTCTTTAGGCTTCCCGCAAAAAATGCAATTAGGTTCGAATTTTCTTAATATGATATTTGAACTAGCAACGAATATTTCGATTGGGTCTTTTTTCTTAATTCCAAACTTTTCCCTTAATTCTATTGGAATTACAACTCTTCCTAATTCATCCATGCTTCTAATTAATCCACTATCTTTCATTTTATTCACCTCCCATTTTCTTCCAATTGCATATATATAGTAACTATATTTTCGGGAAATGTCAATATGTTTACTATATGTTAATATACAATAGAGGTGGGATAATATGGAAAGAAGAATTGTAGAACGAAAAGACTATGGCGAAGTTCAAATAATTCTAAGTAAAGTATTGAAAAGTAAAGGAATAACTGTTAATAAGTTAGCAACACTTGTAGATAGTAGATATGATACTGTAAAGAGCTACGTTGACAATAATATACAGAGAACAGACCTTGATTTGTTAGCAAGAATTTGTTATGCATTAGACTGTAAACTACAAGATATCATTGAATATAAAAAATAATAGAAAACTACTAGTATACTAGTAGTTTTTCATTTATTAGTTATCCAATTTGCGTGAATTTCTTACATTTTGGGCATATCCATCCATGATTTACCCCATTGTATTTTTCAACATATTCTGCATTACTATTTGGATGTTGTTCTAAATAGTGGCATTCACAAAATAGTGCTTCATATTCTTCTAACTCTTCTTTAGTAATATCCATATCAATTTCTGTTTCTCCAATTTCATTTCCATTTATATCTGTTTCTATTAATTTTATTTTCATCTTTTCCTCCTCACATTATACTTACTTTAATAAGTATAACGCTCCTTTATGTATATGTCAGCCTTTTTTTATAAAATTATGCACATCTTTGTAATTTTTCTATGTTAAATAATTCTTCAAATATGTATTCTAATACGTTTACAACTATACTATTTCCTGCTTGTTTATATAATTGAGTATTTGATATTCCTGTTTTTTTTGCTTTATAAAAGTCTTCATCATCAAAACCCATTAATCTCCAACATTCTAAAGGTGTTAACTTCCTTATTCGTATATATTGTTTTCCCTCTCCCGACACAAAGATAGTATTCTCTTTATTATTTTTAAGATTAATTATTGCTTTTTCTGCTATTTTGTTTTTAAAATTACTTGCAAGAATAGTTGTAGAAATTCCTTCTATATCGTAAACTCTGTCTTGTATGCTCAATTTGTTATTTTTATTATTAATACAAATTGGTTTATCTATTTCTAATGTAGCTATATTAGCTGAGGTGAGAATCGTTTGTGATACTTCTTTTCCTACTCTCCCTCTTTTCGCGGTGTTGGTTGGATATGATATATTAATAGAATCACCCACTTTTGCTTTTGCATAACCACTTTTTGTGCCTTGCTTAATCAGTACAAAAGGTTGCTTATTTCCACCATTTCCCGAATTAATTAAAGTAGGTGAAATTCCATTCTGATTATATACACTTCCTGCCTGATGTTTTTTATTTTCTGTATCGTACATGCCTATGATTTTTTTTACTTTACTATTTTCTGTAATATCTGGATTTTGCATCTCTCTCATCAACTTATTACTTTTTTTAATTAATTTTCCAACGGCATTTTCTGAAAGATAATATTTTTCATCAACATTATCTTCTAAAAAGTCTTTAAGCTTCCACATTAGAGGCACTTTTGGTGGAAAACAGAACCCACTTTGTGCTATATCATTGCGAACCGAAATAATAAAAACTCTTTCTCTATTTTGTGGAATTCCATAATTTTTAGCATTTAATACTTGCCAACAATTTGTATATCCTAATTCTGACAAATCCCTTAATATCGAATCAAATTGATTTTTAAATCTTTTGCTTGTAAGATTTTTTACATTTTCTATGATACTGTAATTTGGTCTTTTTTCCTTTAAAATTCTATAGCCTTCGTAATATAGTCCGCTTCTAGTTTCCCCTTTTCTGATTCCACTCATTTTTCCGTGCGATACTAATATCTTGACAAGGGAATCCCCAACTTAACACATCAAAATCGGGTAAAGCCTTTGCATCAATTTTTGATATATCACCATAATTCAAGTCTTCTGAAATATTATGTATAGCACAATATGACTTGATAGCATATTTATCTATTTCAGAGAACCCAACCACTTCATGTGGAATTTTCAATCTTTCTAATGCTTTCTCAAAAGCCCCTATTCCACTAAATAAACTAAATAATTTTAACATTTAATAATTCTATCTCCTCCTTTGTATAAAAAAATACCTTAGGATATCCTAAGGTAAATTCAAGCTACTTTAATCTCACTATAGCCTTTATCAATTTCTTTCTTTTTATCTAGTACATATTGTTCTAATTCTATACCAGTTATATTTTTAATTAATTTATTATTTTCATCGTACAACTCATACTCTTTATCATCTACTAAATACAAAGTATAGTACTGATGCTTTTCATTAAAAGCTGTATATTTTTTTTTGATATATACTTTTTCTTTTGTATATGGCAAATTAATGCAAAAATATTCGTCATTAGATAATTTATAATCAATTCTATTACTACCAAATTTTATATTATGAATAAAAAGGCTAGAATTAGACAACTTTTCTTCTTTAATAGTATCTAAATGATTAAGTTCTCTTTGCAAGTCTAATACTTCTTTTTTTAGCTTATTAATAGTAATTCTGTCTAATCTCGAAGCTTTGATTAATTGTTTCGCTTCATCTACAGAATGAATATTTAATTCGTTTTGAATACTCAAAAACAATTCTACTTCCGCTGGCAAAACATAATCTTCATCTATTTCTTTATAAGACATGGCATATTGATAATCTTTATATAATTTAATATAATCCTGTGCTTTTTCTGTTCTCTCAATTATTTCATTAAACTTATCTTTATTCTTCTTTAAATCTTTATTTAAAGATTTTATTTGTAATCGTTTATTTTCAATTTGATTTTCTATATCATTGAAAGACTTTATATTATATTTATCTAAATATTCTAATTGTTGCTTTAGCTGATAGTATCTTTTTATTTCTTCATACCTAGTTTTTTGGTATTGGCAATATCTCTTTCCTTCTATGGCTAATTGAGTTTTCTCTATCGCCTCTTTAGATTCATTCGCTTTTCTAAATAAAATACTATTGAATTCATTTTGCGAAGTCTTAATTCCCAGTAATTTTATATTATTTTGTGATTGATAATATTTATATAAATTTTGTTCTGTATATTTTTTATCAATAGTGGATAATCTAGCAAATCTTTGCATTCCCATTATTTTGACTGAAATATACTTTCCTCTTTTTATCTCATATCCTGATATAGATAGTTCTTCTAAGAGTTCTTCTAAACTACTGCATTTTATAAGTAAATTTTCAATATCCTCTTTAATTTTTTGTTTCCAATTTTGTTCTTTGTACTGATAATAGTAATCCCTATTCTTTATTTTGCTAAATGTTCGCTTAGGCATAATATAACATCCATACTGGGCTGCAATTTTATCGCTAGTATTACTTAGTCCATATAATCCTTCTCTAGTATCTCCTAATCTATCATTTAGTTTCGTTCCATTTAAGTTAATAGCATTTAGAGCTATATGATTATGTATATGACCTTTATCCATATGAGTACTAATTACACATTCATAATTTGGATATAGTTCCTGACAAAGCTTTTTACCTATTCTATTTGCTTGTGCTGGTGTAATACTGTCATTTGGAGAAAAACTTTGAATAATGTGATAAGCTACTCGGTTTCCTTGCATATTAAATCTTTTTTGTGTCCTCATAAAATCTGATAAAGCGGTTTCTACATTACAATTTAAAGAAGATGCAACAGCTATTTTTTCACCATAATTTTTTTCATCCAGGATATATTCTATTAAATCTTGTGGTGTACCATAGTGTGGTATTCTCTTAGTATATGGTATTTCCTATTCCTCCTGTACTTTTTTTCGATTTACTTCTTGCCAAACATCTAAGTCTAGTTTTTTATCAATTAACTTTAACATATTCTTTTGATTTCTCATAATATTTACTAGCATTAATTTTATGTTTTGAACTGTCATATCATCTATCTGCGTATTATATTTTATAATATGTCTTATATCTTTTAAGATTTTCTTTAATTCTTTTGTATTGCTTGCATAAGAATCGTAAATTAATTTTTGATTTTTTATATCCGTGAAAGTAATTTTTTCATAAATGGACGCATCAATTAAGTATTTAGATAAATCTTTATATCCATAGCTTTTAGCTTTTGCTTTTATTAAACATTTTTCGTCTTCTGTCACTCTAGCTTTAATAATTTTCGTTTTGTTCACCATTAATTTTCCTTTCAAGTTTTAATATTAGTATGCTTTATAGAAAAATATCATATGGATAACCCTCTGCTATATATTTTTCTGTAAGTTCCATTTTGTAATCTTCTAATAGTTCCAAATATTTCTGTTTAAAACATTTTTTGCATAACCATTCTACTCCATGTCTTGAAATTTTATATTTTCCATTTTCTTTAAATCTGTAATTTTCATTTTCCTTTATCATTTTTGATATAGCTTTTCTTATAGTATCACTTTTTCTGTTAAAATACTGTTCTAACTCTATTACATACATATCATTTTCCCAAAAAGATTTTCTATCAACTTGTAGTAATTCTTCATACTGTGCCATTCTAGTAATAAAGAATTCTATATCAGCATCAATCATTTTTTTTTCATTTTGAAAATATACATATTTTAGCCAGTAGAATCCTTCAATCAAAATATAATTTTTATAACCTTTTGCCATTTTACTTTTCCATCTACACTTTGGATGCTTTTTACTCATAATTTCTATAGCTTTTCGCAATCCTTTCTCTGTGAGATTTCCGCCTTTTTTGGTTGTTATATTTAATACTTTTAACTTTTCTAAAATTCTATCATAAGATAGAAAAATGCTTTCTAATTCCTTTTCTATATCTGTAATCATAATTTTTTCCAAAAATAAAGATACAATTTTCTAAAAAAAGAAAATCATATCTTGTCTAATTATTTTCAACTTTTTTGTACTCCTAGTCTAAATTAAATTCGCTATATACATAGTAAGTAATTTTATCTTCAAATTCTACTTTAGAATATTTTAATTTTCTAATACTCTCCGGAGCATCTTCTACCATCCCTGTATATATCTCTTTTCCATCTAGAATAACCTTAATATCTAAAAGTCTTCCCGCACCAATTGACGAATATACTTTTTTTTCTTCACTTACCATAATTCTTAATCCTCCTATGCTTTACTTTATATATACTTAGATAATATTCTTATTACATGTTCTACCCAATCACGTGAAATATGTTCATTGTACTTATATATTGTAATTGCATCATTTATTGCACCTATATACATATGTGCCTTATAATACCCTGGATTTTCACAGAATTCGTCAATTGTTCCTTTAGAATACGTTAGTTGATATCCATTAGGTGGGCATTTTTCTTTTTCGGGAATGTAAAACTTTTTCATTTCTTCATCTCCTATTTGTATTAACTTTATTTATCCTACCATAGAAATGAATCTGTAACAAAATTTTATAAAGGTATCTTTTCTTCTGTAATAATTATTTGTGGATTCATTATTAATATCGACTCACAGTCCCAACCAAATAATTGAAAATATAATTCATCGGTTTCTCCAATAAAAACTTCTATCGCATCATATTTTTTTGATAATCTTTCAAAATCTAGTTTTGTATATAAATTATCTCTGTAGCCTCTTCTTTTATCGTCTAATTTTGGTAAATCCTCTAACTGTTTACAATTGTTAATACTTAGTATTCTTGCTTTGTCATCTATTGAGAATATTATGTATTTATTCAAATCAATATCATATCCCTGTTTTATGCAATAATTTTTCCATGAATAATTAGAGTCTACTCGACTAGCCCAAAAACCTCCATACGGTTTTGTGGGTATTCTAGAATCATTGCTTATTACCTCAAATCTATTTATCTCAAATTTATCATTTCCATAGTGTATATATCTCATCTATATAGTCCTTCATTTTAGTTTTTCCTATTAATTTGTATTGTTATTCGACTTATCTTATTATTTTTGTTTTGACTACTTCTAAAATATTTTAATTTTAATTTATTCTTATTGCTAAAGAGATTATATCATAGAATCATTATATATTCCATCTATTCCTAACAAAAAATTAATTCTAGCGATAGCGAAGGATTAATTAAAAAGCAAAATTTTATTTTGCGTCGAAAAAACATGGCATTTTTGAGTGCCTTTTTTTCGCCAGCATGGTCCACAGGACCACAAATCGCTGTTTAGGGAAAAACCCTAATACCTTTTTTTAGCCCGCTGGGAGAAATTCTTTCAAGTTATTTTTAAAAAAAATGAAGCAAAAATGCTCCACTTAATTTCACTTTTCTCTTGTATAGTATTCATATAATCCCCCTTTAACCACAGATTTCTAAATTATATTCTTCATCTACAGTATTTGTATCATAAGTGTTTTTATTTAATTCAACTTCTAATCTACATTTATAAAGTACATCAGAACTCAACTCATTTAAACTATGTTTAATAACATTAGCAGCTGATACTATTTCACTAATAGTTGGTGTTTTTTCTTGTCTTTCTCTTTCCATTACCATTTGGTCAATATAGCTTTCTGTATCAAAAGAATTAGATATATAATTAAGATTTCTTATAACTCTTGATACATCATAACTAAAAATATCAATTTCAAAGGAATAACTTATATTAGCATTTATATCTTTAGATAATTTTAAATAGTTATCTGTATTTATTTGTGCTTTCCACCCACAATTTTCAATAATTGATTTCAATTTGTTAAGAGGTATTTTATCAATATTTATATAAGCTCTTTCGTTATAATATTTGCCTATTTTTAGTTCTTTAAAAATTCTATCTCTATCACTAAATCTAGTTTCCAAATACTTCTGACTTAATAATTCATTTTCTAAATTTCTAAATGAATTATTATAATAACTTCTAAAACCTTGTAAGTTATAGTGAGCAATACCTTCACAGGCATAAATAAAAAAGTGGTACATTTCCTCGGTTAAACCATCTAATGTTCCACTTTTTTGTAACTTTCTATATGCCTTTATAATTTTTTCAAAAGGATATACACTATTTCCATCGTAAAGTATATCGGATTTCAGCTTGTTTTTATCAATGTATTCTTGTATCAATAGTCTGTCTTGCGATTCATTACCTGTTAATTCTAAATTTTCGATTATCGCTTTTTCGTTTTGAATGATAGTATTACTTCCACATAAAGTAATAGTTTTTCCATTCAAATTTGTTTCAACATGATTTAATAATTTAATCACCCCTTTATCTAAATATCTATATCATATTCATTTTCTTTTAAGTCTAATAATTCCTTATCCTCATAAATTATCTTTTTCTTATATTCTATTTTGGCTACTTCCTTTATAAATAAATTATCTTGCTCTCTCCCCCATATATCTTTAAATAATCCTTCAACTTTAGCTCTAACTTTTAAATTTTGAATATGCGATTCGTAGAAATCTAAACTTTCTAATATTTTTTTAGGATATTTAAAATCAACTAATTCGCTATTATGTTTTAATGTTATCGTTACCATTTGTGCATCTAAATCTTTTATAGATTGAATTATATCATGTTTCTTTTTATATTCATTATTTGGGTTATCTTTTAATTCTTGTAATAGAGTATTTCTTAACTGTTGTTTTAATAAAAGCACTCCTAAATGTTCTTTTACAGACACCTCATTATATTTATTATTAAAATATATAGATTCAATTTTCTCTTTATTATTTATATATCCATCAAAAATTTTTTGAGTAGTTTCTATAGGATTTTGAATATATTTTATAATAAGAGTTTTAATATCATTTTCGTAGCATTTACTATTTATAGAAAAATATATTTCAGATTCTTTCTCATCATGTATATAGTCATTTACAATATTATTTTTGATATTATCATAGTTGCACTCATCTACTATATATTTATCAAACACATTTTTACCAATATTCATCAGTTGTAGTTTATTTTCTTCTATATATCTATTCAAATATATATTAGCACCATCTTTAATATTTTTAGCAACCTCTTCTATAGGACCTTCGTAATAATTACTATACATATCTTCATCATATTTAGAATGAAGGTCATATTTTGAACCATATAATTTTTTAGTAATTTTTTCAAAAAAACCTATAAAATGTAATTCGTTTCCATATTCAAATTCTCCATAAGAAGGCTTATATAGGAAATCAATATTGTCATTATATTTTATTTTTAACATGGTATATTTCCCTATTTTTTCTATGGATTTAGAACTGTCTAAAAATTCATCAATATTCAATAAAATTTCTCCTTTATTAATAATCGTAATCGTATTCTAAGTTATTATCAACTTGTTGTATTCTACAATCATGTAATATAGACTTTTCTTTTAAAAAATTAATAAAATTATCTATTTTTTCATTTATTAATTGTCTTTCTTCACCTTCTGGAAATACTTTTATCAATTCTAATTCATTATCTTTATTTGGAATAAGACCTAGAGCAAGCTCAGCATGCCCACATAGATAATCACTTCTATTATTTAATTTGTCGCTAACATAGCAAGCAAAACTACGAGCAAACATTTCTTTTACATCAGTCCAATATCCATGCCCTGATTTTGTATATGTTTCATCAAATCGAATTGAATTTTTATAGAAATCAGTCTTTACTTCTTCTGTTTTTCCTATTTGCTTTCTTCTATTTGCTACATTGTTTTGTGAATATATTATTTGAAGCCTATCATTTTTGGATATAGTTCTTCCTACAATTTGTTTTCTTAGATTTGATAATTCATCTACTTCTTTGTTGCCATTACCACTACTAAGATAAAGTGCTAAATTTTCACTTGATTTTTCAGCATCATCTATAATTTTTTGAATTAAAATGTCTTTCTTTTTAATTTGTTCTTCCGTTAAATGTTCTTTAGGAAAGAATGAATTAATGAGATTAGTAATTCGATTTACTTGTTTTTCATATTCTTTTACTTGTTTTTCTACAATTTTAGGTCCAGATGCTATCTTGTATTTCATAGTTTCAATAATATCTTTTATAAATTTTGATGAAGAATCCAAATATCTATAATGTTCAGTTATAAATCCACTTAATCCCAATTGTTTTCCTACAACATCATCTAGTGCATGACCCCATTCGTGTGCTAAACTTCCTGCACCTTTTAGCTTCGTCAAATTTATTACTTCTCTATCTGGTTCATAATGAGCAAGAGCATTGCCACTTCCTCTTGAACCAAATGCAATAGATAATTTACCACCTAGAGCAATATCTGCTGGTGAAATAGAAAGAGCTTTACTCAAATCGAGTAAAGCATCATATCCATAGTTCAAGCATTGTTGTCTATCATTTTCATTGAGCCAGTTTCCGAATTCTCCTCCTTTAAAATTAAATGTATTTATCATATCTTCGCCAGTAATGTCTTTATTATTTCTGTAATTTTCACCATCACGAGAAATATTTTTTAGTTGTTTTGGAATAAATTTTTTCTTTCTAT
>CANDRW010000019.1 GCA_947388675.1 uncultured Clostridium sp.
TAGGCGCCATTTGCGGAATTAAGATAGTATAATCTTTCTTCATTTCTTTGGTAAAGATTTCTTTATGTTGTTCGTAATTTCCATCGCCTTGTTTCAATTCTTGATTTAAAGCACGTTTTTTCATACTAGCAAGAAGGGAACGGATACGAATACGAACAGCTCCTAAGTTGTTAATCTCATCTATTTTGATTAAAGTGTACATCTTACCAAAACTACTTAAAATTTCTTCTACTTGGTCAGTAGTAACAGCATCCACACCACAGCCAAAAGAATTTAGTTGCACTAATTCTAAATTAGGATATTTTCCTACAAAGTCAGCTGCAGCATAAAGTCTTGCATGATATACCCATTGGTCTACTACACGAATAGGACGCTTTACTTGTGTTTGGTTAGAAATAGAGTCTTCTGTTAACACGCAAAGTCCAAGGCTGGTAATCAAAGTATCAATACCATGATTTACTTCAGGGTCTGTATGGTAAGGACGACCAGCTAAGACAATACCCTTTGCGTCATTTTTTTCAATATAATCTAATACTTCTTGTCCTTTTTTATGGATATCTTCTTTAAAGTTTTGATATTCTGCTTCTGCTTTTTGAGCAGCTGTTATCAATTCCTTTTTCGTAAAGTGATATTCTTCAAATTCTGGCAATTCCAAAATTGCTTCTGCTAAAGTCTTTGGTTCAAAAGGCAAGAATGGATTTAAGAATTTAATATCTTTTTCCTTTAACTCTTCCACGTTATTTTTCAACACTTCTGAATAAGAAATAACGATAGGGCAATTGTAGTGATTATCTGCTTTTTCATATTCTTTTCTAGAATATGGCATACAAGGATAAAAGATTGTTTTTACACCTTGTTTAATTAGTCCAATAATATGACCATGAGAAAGTTTAGCAGGGAAGCAAACAGACTCAGATGGCATACTTTCCATACCTTTTTCATAAGTTTTACGATTACTCTTTTCTGATAAAACTACACGGAAGCCTAAGTTAGTTAAGAAGGTAAACCAGAAAGGATAATCTTCATACATATTTAAAACTCTAGGAATGCCAATGGTTCCACGAGGAGCATCTTTTTCCTCTAAAGGAGTATATCCAAATAGCCTTTCATATTTATATTTCATAATATTTGGTAAGTCTTTGTGTTCTCCTACACCACCAGCACCTTTTTCACAACGGTTACCAGAAATATATTGAGAACCATTATTAAATTTATTGATGGTAAGTAAACAATGATTTTCACAACCATTACAACGAACATGCGAAATATTAATTTCTAATTTATCTAGGCTTTCTAAATCAGCAATAGTAGATACATATTCCATATCTAAATTTGCCTCATATTGTTCTTTAGAAAGAAGTGCAACACCATAAGCACCCATTAAGCCAGCAATATCAGGTCTTACTACATTTCTTCCAACAATTAATTCAAAAGCACGAAGAACAGCGTCATTATAGAAAGTACCACCTTGTACAACAATATGGGCGCCTAAACTTTTAACATCTCTTACTTTCATTACCTTTTGAATGGCATTTTTTATAACAGAGTAAGAAAGACCAGCTGAAATATCTCCAACACTATAACCTTCTTTTTGGGCTTGTTTTATTTTAGAGTTCATAAACACCGTACAACGGGAGCCTAAATCTACTGGTCTTCTAGCCTCTAAAGCAGAGTTAACAAATTCTTCAATAGATAAGTTTAAGCTTTTCGCAAAAGTTTCAATAAAAGAACCACAACCAGAAGAACAAGCCTCATTTAACATGATATTATCAATAGCACCTTTTTTCATGCGGATATATTTCATATCTTGACCACCAATGTCTACAATACTAGTAACATTTGGCATAAATTGTTTAGCAGCAGTATAGTGGGCAATAGTTTCAATTTCGTTCAAATCTATATTTAAAGCAGACTGAATTAATTTTTCGCCATAGCCAGTAACTCCGCTATAACGAATAACTGCTTTTTCAGGCTTTTCGGCATATAATTTTTTGAGCATATTCATAACACTTTGTAAAGGATTTCCTTCATTACTGCCGTATAAAGAGTAAAGAAGTGTACCTTCACGATCAATTACGACTAACTTTGTGGTGGTAGAACCTGCGTCAATTCCTACAAAACAATCACCTTCGTAAGATTTTAAATTACCTTTTTTAACTGTTTCTTTATCGTGTCTTTCTTTAAATTCTTGATATTCTGCATCAATAGAAAATAAAGGGGATAAAGGATGTGAAGTATCATCATGAGATACTTTTAACACTTCTATTTTAGCCCTCAATTTTTCAACAGTAATGGGGTGACTTGAATAAATAGAATCAAGTGCAGCTCCTTTAGCAACTAGCAAATGAGCTTCTTCTGGGATAATAATTTGCTCGTCTGTTAAATGCAAAGTTTCAATAAATCGATTGCGAAGTTCGGATAAATAATTTAAAGGACCACCTAAAAAAGCAACATTACCACGAATAGGTCTTCCACAAGCTAAACCACTAATGGTTTGATTGACAACAGCTTGAAAAATAGAGGCAGCAATATCCTCTTTTGCAGCACCTTCATTTAAAAGAGGTTGTACATCTGTTTTTGCAAAAACGCCACAACGAGAGGCAATAGGGTAAAGCATTTTATGATTTTTGGCAAGTTCATTAAGACCAGTTGGGTCTGTATGTAATAAAGAAGCCATTTGGTCTATAAAAGCACCTGTACCACCCGCACAAGTTCCATTCATACGTTGCTCAATAGATTTATCAAAGTAAATAATTTTGGCATCTTCTCCGCCAAGCTCAATTACAACATCTGTTTCAGGAATGTACTTTTCAACGCTACGTTTACAAGAAACTACTTCTTGGATAAAAGGCAAATCTAAAAACTTAGCAGCACTCATTGCACCAGAACCAGTCAAAGCAATGCTAAATTCATATTCAGCATAATTATTGGCTAAATCTTCTAATACTTTGCATACTGTATTTTTCGTATCAGAAAAGTGTCTTTGATAGTCAGAATATATTTCGTTTAGGTTTTCGTCCATAATAACGATTTTTACAGTGGTAGACCCTACGTCCAAACCTACATGTAATAATTTGCTCATAAAAAACTTCGCGCTCCTTTTTATGTACCATTTATATGATAAATTTTATTAAGTATTCATCTTAAATTGATACCCTTTATTGTATACTCAAATAGGCTATTTGTCAATGTAAAATAGTGGGAGAATGGCTTGAAAATGGTGAAATTAAGAAAGTTTTAAAAATTTTGAAAAATAAAAAGAGAAATTATAAATTAAAGTTCTAAAAAATAAAAACAAGAATAGAGATAGAATGAATAGTACAAGTTCAAGGTTATCCTAAGCAGAGATAATCAATAAAAGGAAAAGGAGAGAAAAACAGATGAATAGAAAAGTGTTTTTAACAGTAATTGCTATTTTAATCATTGGGATTGTAGGTGTAACAATCTATTTGCTTACCAACAAAGATAATGTAGTAAGCCAAAATGAAATTCAACCACAAGAAGAAGTAGGAGACGATACAATGAGGCAGACAATTGCTACTTTATATTATCAAAACAAAGAGACGAAAGAATTGATGCCAGAGGGAAGAATGATAGATAGTAAGGAGCTATTAACAGACCCATATGCTACATTAATAGGCTTATTACTAGAAGGACCAAAAAATGAAAAGCTACAAACTGTTATTCCAGAAGGAACAAGAGTAGTAAAAGCTGAATTAAAAGGAGATACAGTATATTTAGATTTGTCCAAAGAGTTTATAGATAACCATAAAGGTGGGCAAGAAGCGGAAAATATGACAATATATGCCATTGTAAATACTTTGACACAATTAAATGAAGTAAACAGTGTAAAAATTCTAATAAATGGAAGAGAAGACCAAGCGTTTAAAGATAATAAGATAAACTTTAAAAATGCTTTTGTTAGAATTGAAAAAGGCAATAATACTACAAAGCAAACCAATACAAATAATACCAATAATACAACAAATAGTACGCAAACTAATGCAACCACAAATACAACAAGTAATACACAGGCGAATAAAACAGTAAACTCTGCGACTTAATTATTTACGTAAAATTTGATAAAGTTTTAGTCCTTTACAAATATTTCCAAAGTTATGTAAAAAATGTTCTACCTCAAAAAGAGAATGCACTGTATTCTCTTTTTTTTCTTTAAAATTAAACTTTTCTTTTTTAGGAGACCCATCTCGATTAAGCTGTTCCATATAACCACCTCAACATTAGTATAGTTTATGTTACAAAAGATGCTTTTGACAGCGAATACATAAAAAAGTTTTTTTATGAATATTTTATGAAACTCTTGCATAAAATATAAGCATATGCTATAATTTATTATAGCTATAGCAAATCTTTAGTATTAAGCCAAAGATAGAATAAAAAACCCTCGTAGTTCGTTCCTACGAGGGGCTTTGCTATTTATGCAAGTTTTCAATGATTTCTATTACTAGAATAATCATATCAACTACAATAGCAATTATCTTAAGTATTACTTTTGCCAAAGACATTATGCTTTACCTCCTTTCTTCAAGTATACCTTGCGAAAGGTTGTTCTTATTATAATCTATATATTACACTTTGTCTACATATTTAAAAAATAAATTGAAGAAATTGTAGAAATATAGTATAATCATATCAAAAAAGAGGAAACCATGGAATTAAAAGAAAATGAGAGAATAGATGATTTAGAATTAAATGACTTAAAGATTATCCAAAACAAAAATGGATTTTGTTTTGGAATGGACAGTGTACTTTTATCAGACTTTGCCAAGGAAATTAAGAAAAATAGTAGCATACTAGATATGGGAACAGGCACTGGAATTTTAAGCATTTTATTATCCGCTAAAACACAAGAAACTAAAATTACAGGAGTAGAAATACAGCCAGAAGTAGCAAAGATGGCACAAAGGAGTGTACAGTTAAACCATTTAGAAGAAAGAATTCATATTATTTGTAAAGATATCAAAGAATTAAAGGAAATATATAAAGTGGGAAGTTTTGAAGCAATAGTCACAAACCCACCATATAAAAAGAAGGGAACTGGTGGAATTAATGAAAATGAAGCCAAATTAATTTCACGCCATGAAATCACTGCCGATTTAGAAGATTTTATTAGAATAGCTAGCTATTTATTAAAAGACCAAGGAAGTATTTACATGGTACATAGACCTGAAAGATTAGCGGATATTATGATAAATTTAAAGAAATATAAACTAGAACCTAAAATCATAAAATTTGTTCATCCAAATCAAGAAAAAGAGCCTAATTTAATTTTAGTAAAAGCAACAAAAAATGCAAGACCATTTTTGAAGGTAGAAAAACCAATATATATTTATGATTTACAAGGTAATTATACAGAAGAGGTTTTAAAGATTTACTGTAAAAAATAATGAGATAATAGAAAAAGGAGCAAAAATGAACGGGAAAATTTACTTAGTAGCAACACCAATTGGAAACTTACAAGATATGACCTTTAGAGCAATTCAAACTTTGAAAGAAGTAGATTAAATTGCTGCCGAAGATACCAGACATACAGTTCAATTATTAAACTATTTTGAAATTAGTAAGCCAATGATAAGTTATCATAGGCATAATGAAGAAATAAAGACAGAAGAGTTAATTCATGAAGTAATAGCTGGAAAGAACATTGCAATTGTCACAGATGCAGGAACTCCAGGAATATCAGATCCAGGAGAGGAAATTGTAAAAGCTGCAATCAAAGAAGGTATTGAAATAATTCCTATTCCAGGGGCCTGTGCATTAATCAACAGTCTTATCGTTTCAGGAATTCCTACAAAAGAATTTAGTTTTTATGGCTTTTTACCCTTAAACAAAAAGAATAGGAAAGAGGCTTTTTGCAAAATAGCGAAAGAAACCAAAACTGTTATTTTATATGAGGCACCACATAAATTACAGAAAACATTAGAAGATATATTAGAGATAATAGGGGATATACCTATTTGTACAGTTAGAGAATTAACTAAAATTCATGAAGAGAAAATATATGGAAAAGTATCCGAAGTAATAGAAAAGTGTAAAGAACCTAAAGGTGAATTTGTTATCATTTTAGATTTGAATGCAAACAAAGATAAAGAAGAATTAGATTTTGAACAAATGACATTACAAGAGCATTACGCTTTTTATGAAAAATTAGGCTTAGAAAAGAAAGAGATTATCAAGCAAATAGCAAAAGATAGGAACGTACCTAAAAATGAAATTTATCAACAATTTTTAAATAGTTAGAATATAAAAAATCACTAGTTTTTGGGCTAGTGGTTTTTCTATTTTATTATATTTATTCTTCTGTTTTCATTCCAGATAATTTTTCTAAGCATTTGTCACAAACTAATTTATCTTTATATTCAGACAACTTCTTAGAACTTCCACAAAAGATACAATTAGGTTCAAATTTCTTTAGTACAATGTTAGAACCATCTACAAATATTTCAATAGGGTCCTTTTCAGCAATACCAAATTTGTTTCTTAATTCGATTGGAATTACTACTCTTCCTAATTCATCTACTCGTCTTATAATTCCTGTAGATTTCATACCATTTCCTCCTTAAAACAACAAAATTCGACAAACGCGATATGAATTATAATACCACAGAAATAGCTAAAAAGCAATAAAAAATGTAAAAATTTAACAAAAATGGAAAAATCTGATATGAAAATGTAAATATTTTGTCGAAACTTCATAAAAATAAATAGTCATAAAAGAAAGAAACAAGAATAACATAAAAGGACAGGAGAAGTGAGAAGATGTTGAATATTATTTGGCCAATTTTTATAGGAATTTCCTTTATTTATGCTTTAGTAACAGGGAATGTAGAAAAAGTCAGTAATGGGATTTTTGATTCTGCTTCATCAGCAGTTGAACTAACATTAACTTTCTTTGGTACGATTTGTGTATGGAACGGAATTATGAACATAGCCAAAAAAACGACACTGATGTCGAAACTTACTAAAATGCTACAGCCAGCTATAAAATTCCTATTCCCAGAGCTAAGACACAATGAACAAGTAAAAGAAGAAATTTCTATGAATGTAGTAGCAAATTTATTAGGACTTGGGAATGCAGCCACACCATTAGGACTAAAAGCAATGGAAACTATGCAGAAAGAAAATCCTAAAAAAGACACACTAACTAACTCTATGGCAATGTTTATAGTACTAAATACAGCTTCACTACAACTTATTCCAACAAATGTAATTGCCATTCGTAGTTCGCTAGGGTCAAATGCACCAAGTGGCGTTATTTTGCAAGTTTGGATAGCTACTATTATAGCGGCAGCAGTAGGAATTACAGCAACAAAGATACTCATGAAAAGGTTTTAAGAGAGCTTAATGAAAAGGTATGTATATAAGAGATTTACAGTATTTATATGAAAGAAGCATATGCTATAAGGAGAGAAAAAAATGCAAATTGTAAATTATTTATCAGCATCGGCTATACCTATTATTATTTTAATTATTTTATATTATGGAATAAAAGAAAAACAAAAAGTATTTGATTGCTTTTTAGAAGGAGCAACAGAAGGTGTAAAAATTGTAGTAGGCTTATTTCCAACTCTAATTGGCATATTTTTAGCAGTAGGAGCACTTAGAACCTCAGGAATTTTGGACTTTATTATTAGCATGATTTCACCAGTAACAGACTTATTAAAAATACCAAGCCAAATACTTCCTTTAGCAATGCTAAGACCAATATCAGGAAGTGCCTCAATGGGGGTAGCAGTAGATATTATGAAGCAGCATGGAGTGGATACAACACTAGGAATGATAACTTCAGTCATTATGGGGTCAACAGAAACAACTTTTTATACTATTGCCATTTATACAGCTTGCGTCAAAGTAAAGAAAATTCGCTTTGTATTAGCAGCAGCACTACTTGCGGATTTAGCAGGAATGATAAGTTCTGTCATAATTTGTCAGATTATGTCGTGAAGTTTTTATTGACAAATGAAAAAAATGGTAGTAAGATAAAAAACATAACAAGTTCAGAGTAAAATTTGCAAAAGGTAAAGAGCAGAAAGGACAAGTTATGAAATTAATTCAATTTATTAAATTATTTATGATATTAAATATATCGTTTATTTCAATCTATTTTATTCTTAGAAATTTCATTTCTCATATGTGTGCAAAACATATCTTGAAAAAAATTTCCGAATAATAATTTATGTTTTTATTTTTGTAGAGAAGAAGGGTTTTTGCTTTATATGTGATTCCCTTTTAATATGTCACCCCTGATATGTTCAAAAAAATATCTTTTGTCTTTTTAGGTAAAAATTCGTGCCCCCGATTTTATTCAAAAGAGATTATTGTTTTCTTTTTCCCTTCTCCTCTACAATTCAATTATATATTAATTTACCTATGATAAGTTTCGTTATTTTGAATTTTAAAACTACGAAATAATTGCTCTAATAAAAAAACACGAATTAATTGGTGTGGAAATGTCATTTTAGAAAAACAAATTAATTCATTAGCATGTTTTAATAATTCTTGTGACATACCTAAAGTACCGCCAATTAAAAAAGTAATAGTAGAATTTTCGCGAAGAGCAATATCAGAAATCCTGTTAGAAAATTCTTTAGAAGAATACTCTTTACCCTTTAGGTCTAAAGCGATTACATAGCTATTTTCTTTAATATGACTTAAAATAGCATTACTTTCTTTTTCAATTACTTTTCTTTTATCAGCTTCAGAAAGAGGAGTGGGTAACTTCTCGTCAGGTAACTCAATGATTTGACAAGAACAATATTTAGATAATCTTTTAGTATATTCTCCAATAGCAGATTTTAAATAATCTTCTTTCAATTTTCCAACACAAATAATTTCAATATGTAACATATATTATCCCTCTATATTTACTATACTACTAGGCGCTAAACGACTAGCAACACTTAAAGAAAAATGGTTTTCATTAAAATTGTTGTTGCAAAGCTCATCAATAACAGTTTGATAAGCAAGTTCTGGAAAGTTATTTTCCTTACTCAAATGTCCAAGCATAACTTTGTTTAGTCCACTCTTTAATAGATAAGAGATTGTTTTTCCAGCCATTTCATTTGATAAATGACCATTAGGACCTGCAATTCTTTGTTTTAGAGGATAAGGGTATCTAGAGAATTTCAAAATATTAGGGTCATAATTTGCTTCTAATAAAATAAACTGACTTTCTTCTAAGTATTTAATAAGATCATAATCCATATGTCCTAAATCAGTAGCAATACTGATTTTTTGATTTCCATAGAACAAATTAAAACCACATGGATTAGCAGCATCATGTGGAATAGAAAAAGGAAGAACCTTTAAATCTCCAATATCAAATTTTTCATTTGGCTTAAAAAGATTTTGATTTTCTGACTGAACTTTTTCCGTAATTTCTGGCATAGCGTCCCATGTTTCTTGATTAGCGTAGATGGGAATATTAAATTTTTTAGCTAAGGTTCCTAAACCTTTGACATGGTCAGAATGTTCGTGTGTTACTAAAACAGCGTCAATATCATGAGGGTCTACTTCTAAATCATTTAAAGCAGTTTCAATTTTCTTCGTACTAACACCCGCATCAATTAAAACCTTGCTATTGGGTGTTTCAACCAATAAACTATTCCCACTACTACCACTATATAAACTACAAAATTTTAGCATGTTTGTTTTTCCTTTACTTCTTTTGTTTCATTTTTAAGTGTCACACATAGATTCATCAGGCTCAGAAATTCTTTGAATTCTGGCACCTAAGCTTCTAAATTTTTCTTCTATGTTTTCATAACCTCTATCAATATGTTGTAAATTATATAAATGTGTTTCACCATTTGCGATAGTGCCTGCAACAAGTAATGCAGCACCTGCTCTTAAGTCTGTTGCGCAAACGGAAGAGCCAACTAAACCTTTCACACCTTCAAAAGTAGCTGTTTTTCCTTGTGGTGCAATTTTAGCTCCCATTTTATTCAATTCAGCAGTATATTGAAATCTAGAATCCCAAATACTTTCATTAATCATGCTTGTACCATCAGCAACTGAAAGAACAACACCCATTTGAGGTTGTAAATCAGTAGGAAAACCAGGATATGGAAGTGTTTTTACAATTGCTTTATTTGGTCTTTTATTCATAGAAACACGAACGCTATCACCTAGGTCTTCAACAGTTCCGCCAATTTCAACGATTTTAGCAGTAATACAATCTAAATGTTCTGGAATACAATTTTTAATTAAAATATCACCTTTAGAAGCAACTGCTGCAAGCATAAAGGTACCAGCTTCAATTTGATCTGGAACAACAGAATATGTAGTGTCTCCATGTAAGCTTTTCACACCATTAATTTTAATTACATCTGTACCAGCACCACGAATATCAGCACCCATAGTATTTAGGAAGTTTGCAACATCAACAATATGTGGTTCTTTTGCAGCGTTATCGATGGTTGTAGTACCTTCTGCTAATACACTAGCAAGCATAACATTAATAGTTGCACCAACAGAGACAATATCCATATAAATAGAAGTACCTGTTAATTTCTTTACTTTAGCAGAGATTTTACCTTGTGCGACATCTACCTTTGCGCCTAATGCTTCAAATCCTTTAATATGTTGGTCAATTGGTCTTGCGCCTAAGTTACATCCACCAGGAATGCCAACTTCAGCAGTACCACATCTTCCTAAAAGAGCACCTAATAAATAATAAGAAGCTCTAAATCTACTAGTCATATCTAAAGGTGCTTGTGTGCAACCAATATTTCTTGTATCGATTTCTATTTCATTATCTGAAAACCAAGTGATTTTAGCACCTAAAGTTTCTAAGATTTTACAATAAGTTCTTACATCACTGATGTTTGGTAAGTTTTCAATTCTGCAAACTCCATTTATTAATAAAGTAGCTGGCAAGATAGCAACTGCTGCATTTTTAGCACCGCTAATAGTTACTTCTCCTTTTAATTTTGTTGGTCCTTGAATTACTAATTTATCCAAAATGAACAACCCCCATTTAAATTTCTTTTCATTTCAACAAGTTTATACCATAGTTTGTTCTTTTTGACAAGTAATTCTTGTGTAAAAAATGCTATTTTTGACCTAATCTTAAATTTTGGAAAAATTCTATTAATTTAAACTTAAAATGTATCTCATTATTATCTGTTTTACTAATTAAATCATATTCTTCATCATTCAAACTTTCTTGCATTTCCTTTTTAGAATCATCAGGAACAATACCAGTACTAACATCTACAAAGCAAAGAGGAGGAAACATCACACACCACCAATTTTGTCCTTTTGCTTCACCAATTTGTACCCTTAAGGCATCATAGGTACCAGCTGGTAATGAAATATCACCATAAGTTTTAGTAGGAAAATCACTATCACCAATTTGAATGGTAACTGGATAAGAAAATCCATTGTCACAGATTACTTGCTCAGCAATTGCTTTAAATTCTTCTTGATGTTCCTCAGCTAGAGCTACTACTTCTTCTTTAGAAGAGCAATCTTTTGCTAAAGTATTCATATAGGAAAGAAGTTCATCTCTTACTTTTAATTTTAAGGATTGGTCTTCTTGACTATCACTATTTGCAATAACATGTAAACGAAATACACTATCAGCAATATTACTAGAGACTGCATTTACATAAGAAAGTGCAGAGACTAATATAAATAAAGTTAATAACAATAATAATACAAAAAATCTTTTCATTTTTTATCCTCCGTATTTCAAAATACTAATTAACAAATTCTAAATGTTAAAACATTAAGAATTTGTAACATTTGCATAATTGTCTCACTAAAGTATTACTTAGCTGTAAATCACTACGTTCAAACAGCTAAGAAATCTATGGAAATTACACAAATCGTTAAAACGATTTGATGTACTTTCCTAGAATACAAAAATTTCATGTTTAATAGAATTATTGACTAAATTAAAAAAAATATACAATATTGGAAAATGTTTTTTTATATTCTAGGAAATTACACTAATTATTTTAACAATTTGTGTATATTTCCGTAGAAGATAATTATTGCGATTGCTACAACTTCTTAATGCTTTTAGCATTTAGAAGTTGTTAACATCGCTTTTTTATTTGCCAAAGAAAATTCATACAAAATTGATAAAAAATGATATCCAAATGTCGAATAAAGACGTACGATTTATTTGAAAAAAGCTTGACTTCCGTAAGTGAAAAATGGTAAAATTTTCCAAGATGTAAAATACAAATGAAGGGGTTGTTTCAAATGAGAAAAGAAAATCAAAGAGTCGAAAAACTATGTAGTTTTTATGTGAGTGATTGGCATTTTGCGACAATGTTATTACCATATATTAACCACAAAATTGAAGAACAAATAAACGTGATAACACTCCTAGAAAACAATATACGAGAAAATATTGTAACATTAGTAAGAAAATTGAATCTAAAAAATGAAGATGAAATTTTAGAAATTCGTTGGGAAGAGATTAATTCTAAAAAGTATGGAGATATTAACCAATTATTGGAATTAGAAGTAAATGAGAAAAAAGAAAATATCATATTAATTAATGGAAGTAGAGATTATATTGAGAAAAATAATGAAAATATAGAAAGATGGATAGAAAAAGAAAAGGTAAATAATATAAAGATAATTAATTTCTTTGAAGTAACAGAATTTAATCATCACATTGTAGAAATATTAAATTCGCATGATAGGGTCTTAAATACATCAGGAGAAAGAGAAATTACAGATGTATTTGAGGGATATAAAAAAGAAGCGTAACAAAATACATCACAAGTAGCAAAAGCGAAAGTGATGTATTTTTATTGAAACATAATTGACGAAAAACTAGATATGATATAAGATAGTAGATATTAATTACAGTTTCAATAGGGACGAACTATTTTTAGAAAAGGAAGGTAATATTATGGAAGAAAAGTTATTAGCTGCAAAGCAAATACTTCAAAAGTATGGACAAGAACAGTTATTAAATTCTTTTAACTCCTTATCAAAAGAAAAGCAAAGCGAATTACTAGATGAGATTTTGACAACAGATTTTAAACAAATGCAAGAACTTTATGAAACAACTAAAATAAAAGCAAGTTTTGAAAATGCGAAATTAGAGCCAATTGCACATGTAACAAAAGCAGAATTATCACAAGAAGAATTAGAAAAATATACTTCTTTAGGAGAAGATGCAATCAAAACTGGAAAATTAGCTGTAGTTACTATGGCAGGAGGGCAAGGAACAAGACTTGGACATAATGGACCAAAAGGAACTTATGATTTAGGATTAGACTCACATAAATCTATTTTTGAAATTTTATGTGACACTATGAAAGGAGCTTGTGAGAAATATCATGTTACAATACCATGGTATTTAATGACAAGTGATGCTAACAATGAAGATACTATTCAATTTTTTAAAGATAATAACTATTTTGGGTATCCAAAAGAAGCAGTTAGTTTCTTTATACAAGGAAAACTTCCAATGATTGATACAGAAGGAAAAATTCTATTAGATGAAGATGGAATGATAAAACAAGCAGCAGATGGACATGGTGGGATTTTTGAAGCCATGAGAAAAAATGGTGTACTTTATGATATGAAGGAAAAAGGAGTTGAATGGGTATATATTGGTGGTGTAGATAATGTACTAGCTAAAATGGTAGACCCAGTGTTAACAGGTTTGGCAATTAGCGAAGGAACTCTAATGGCAGGAAAAAGTGTAGTAAAAGCAAATCCACATGAAAGAGTAGGCGTTTTTTGTAAAAAAGATAATAAACCAAATGTAATTGAGTACACTGAAATATCAGATGAATTAGCAGAAGCTATAGACGACAAAGGGGAGCTTCTTTATGGAGAATCTCATATTCTATGTAATCAATTTCACTTATCAGCATTAGAAAAAATAAGTACAAACAAATTACCATACCATGTTGCTTTCAAAAAAGCAAGTTACTTAAATGATAAGGGAGAAGTTATAGATCCAACAGAGTCAAATGCATATAAATTTGAAGCTTTCCTATTTGATGCATTTTCAACAGTAGATGTTATGAGCATTTTAAGAGTAAAAAGAGAAGATGAATTTGCACCAGTTAAAAATGCAGAAGGAGTAGATAGCCCAGAAACAGCAAGGGCTTTATATAAAGCATTTTATCATATTAATTAAAGAAAGGATAAAAACATGGAGAAATATAAAGAAAGATACGAAAAATGGCTAAATGACCCAGCCATTTCAGAAATAGACAAACAAGAGCTAAGAGCCATTGCAAGTAATGAAAAAGAAATAGAAGATAGATTTTACAAAGACTTAGAATTTGGAACAGCAGGATTAAGAGGTGTTATTGGTATTGGAACCAATAGGATGAATACTTATACTGTTACAAAAGCAACACAAGGCTTAGCAAATTATATCATCCAAAAAGGTGGACAAAATAGAGGAGTAGCAATAGCATATGACTCTAGAAAAATGTCGCCAGAGTTTAGTGAGCAAGCAGCTCTTTGTTTAAATGCAAATGGAATTAAAACCTATCGATTTGACACATTGAGACCAACACCAGAACTATCTTTTGCGGTAAGAGAATTAGGTTGTATTGCAGGTATTGTAGTAACAGCAAGTCATAATCCACCAGAGTACAATGGATATAAAGTATATTGGGAAGATGGCGCTCAAATTGTGGAGCCAACAGATAGAGAAATTATAGCAGAAGTAAATAAAGTAACAGATTTATCCACGATTAAAACAATGGAAAAAGCAGTAGCTGAAAGTCAAGGGTTATACCATACTATTGGAGCAGAAATTGATAAAAAATATCTAGAAGAACTTAAAAAATTAGTAGTAAATCAAAAAGCAATTAACGAAACGCAAAAAGATATTAAAATTGTTTATACACCACTTCATGGTACAGGAGGTATACCAGTTCAAAATATCTTAAAAGAATTAGGATTTGAAAATGTTTATGTAGTAAAAGAACAAGCGGAGCCAGATGGAAATTTTCCAACAGTAGACTATCCAAATCCAGAGGATCCAAAAGCCTTCAAGCTAGCATTAGAATTAGCAAAAGAAAAAGACGCAGACATCATTCTAGCTAATGACCCAGATGCAGATAGACTAGGTGTATATGCTAAAAATCAAGCAACTAGTGAATATATCCAATTTAATGGAAATATGACAGGAAATTTAATTGCAGAATATATTTTATCACAAAAGAAAGCAAATGGAACATTGCCAAGTAATGGAGCCATCATTAAAACAATAGTATCTTCAAACTTAACAGACGCAATTGCAAAATCTTATAATGTTAAGCTATTTTCAACTTTAACAGGTTTCAAGAATGTTGCCAAAATTATTCGTGGCTTTGAAGAAAACAACAATGAATATGAATGTTTATATTCTTATGAAGAAAGTTATGGCTGTATTATTGGAACACATGCAAGAGATAAAGACGGAATTGTAGCAGTAATGACACTTTGCGAAGCAGCATGCTATTATAAACAAAAAGGAATGACATTATGGGATGCTATGCTTGCTATGTATGAAAAATATGGATATTACAAAGAAAGACAATTCTCTATCACATTAAAAGGAGTAGAAGGTGCTCAGCAAATTAAACAAATGATGGAGAACATGAGAAACCATCCAGCCACAGAAATTGCTGGAGAAAAAGTAGTTTCTTTTGGAGATTATCAAGCACAAAATATTCATCATAATGAAACAGAAGAAGATGTCAATACTAATTTACCAAAATCAAATGTATTATACTTTGATTTAACTAATGACAGTTGGTGTTGTGCACGTCCATCTGGAACAGAGCCTAAAATTAAGTTCTACATGGGAGTAAAAGGAACTAGCTTAGAAGATGCAGATGAGAGATTAGATAGACTAGAAGTAGCCATGAAAGAATTAATTAAATAGTAGAATAACAAAAATGATTATAGATATAATTTGAAGTGAAGCAAGGTATTGGGGTGATTGAAAGTCAGGGTCCCCAATAGCGGAGCGTCCGTAGCTGAACGGAAAATATATCTATAATCATTTATTATCTAGTCATTTATTTTCTTTCCACCCATTAATATGAGCCCTTTTAATAGCACCAACCATATTAGCGCGAATGGTAGGAATTTTCTTTTCCCACTCTAATATCATATTTTTCATATCTTCTCTTTTAGAAACGCCATCCATAGGGCAAACCTTAGGCATGACTTCCACTTGGTTGCGTTTTATAAACTTTCTAATTTCTTTTTCAGGAGTATCTATCAAAGGTCTAATCAAAGTTATTTTAGAACGGTCCATATAACTAATTGGAGCAAAAGTAGACAAATTTCCAGCGTATAAAAAGTTTAATAAAAAAGTTTCCAAAGCGTCATCTTGATTGTGACCTAAAGCGATTTTGTTACATCCTTCTTGAATAGCAATAGAGTTTAAAATTCCCCTACGTAAATTAGCACATAAAGAACAAGGATTTTTTTCTTGCCTTACATCAAAAACAATTTCTTTAATATGTGATTGCTCAATAACAAAAGGAACTCCAATTTCTTCACATTTCTGTTTCAAAAACTCTTGATTAAAAAACTCGAAACCAGGGTCAATACTAATAGCAAGTAATTCAAAATGAGCAGGATAAAATCTTTGCAATGCCTTTAAACTCATCAACAAGGTAAAAGAATCTTTCCCTCCTGAAAGACCAACTGCAATTTTATCTCCTTCTTCGATTAAATGATAGGTTTCAATTGTTTTTCTCAAATAACTTAAAATACGTTGCATAATATTCACTCCAATAACTTTTTCTAACTGAGTTCGCTGTTGCTTCACACGGCTGACTGAATTATATCATATTAAGTCAAGAGACGTATTGAAATAAAGTGTAACTTGTGCTAAGATAATGTCGAAAAATACAAAGGAGAAGAATATAAGTGAAAACAATTATTATCCGCTTTTTTAAAAAGCATTATTTATATATGATTATACAAACGATATTTATATTCCTAAATATATATTTTGCTACCTATCCTGCTAAAATCATAGGAAACCTAATTGATTTATTATATGATATACCAGCAAATCAATCTATGATTATTCAAAATATTATCTACTTATTGTTGGTTAGTATAGGGCTACTATTAGTAAGATTTCCCTGGCGCTTTTTAGTAACGTATAATTCAAGGTCTCTAGAAAAAGAAACGAAAAATGAACTATTTAAACAATTTCTGAAAATGAGAATGAATGAAATCCAAGAAATAAAAAATGGTGAAATTATGTCATATCTTACAAAGGATGTAGGAGAAGTAAGACATGCATTTTATCGATTAGAATCTTATGGAACCAGAATTATAGCTACTTTTTTAATAGGGGCTATTACCATGGCACAAGGGGTAAATCTAGGGCTAACAGCGGTTACTATGCTTCCTATTATTATTACTTCTTACCTAATTGTTAAAATCAAAAAATATGTAGAAACTAGCTTCAAGATTTCGCAAGGATACTATACAGAATTATCAGAATATGTACAAGAAAGCACGGATGCTATTAGAACAACAAAAGCATATTCACAAGAGGGAAATCAATTAAAAGAATTTATCAAAAAAAATAAAAGATTAAAAACTGCGAATAATGCAGTAGATATACATTCTACTTTATTAACTACTTGTATTAATGTATGTTTTGGTTTATGTTATGCAATTGCTATTTTGTTTGGTTCTAAATTAGTATTAGACAATACCATTACAATAGGAGACTTTGTGGCTTTTAATGGCTATATTGCCCTATTTGTAGGACCAGTATCATGGCTTCCATCCACTATTTCAAGATTTAAAAGAGGGCAGATTTCTTATCAAAGATTAGATAAATTTTTAGCATTGAAAAAGGAAAAATATTTGCCATTAGAACCAAAAGAAGAAACAGACTTAAAAGGGGATATCAAAATTTCTCATTTAAGTTTCAATTATCCTAGCCATTTTGAAGAAGTGTTAGAAGATATTAATATTACCATTCCACAAGGAAAAACTTTGGGAATTATAGGGACAGTAGGAAGTGGAAAAACAACACTTGCCAATTTGCTACTTCGTTTATATACTGTGCAGGATAATATGATTTTTATAGGAGATAAGGACATTAACAAGATTCCAATAGAAACTATCAGAAAGAATATCTGTTATATTACACAAGACAATTTCCTATTTTCTAATACCATAGAAAAAAATATTAGTCTATTTAAACAAGGATATTCAGAAAAAGAAATTATGAAAAGCACAAAAGAGGCTATGATTTATGACGAAATTCAAGAAATGAATGACGGAATTTACACAGTCATTGGAGAAAGAGGAGTTGACTTATCAGGAGGACAAAAACAAAGAATTGCTGTATCTAGGGCATTTTTAAACTCTTCTGATATTGTTATCTTTGATGACACTTTTTCTGCACTAGATAATAAAACAGAGGAAAAATTGTTAGAAAATATTAAGAAAATGACCCAAAATAAAACTTGCATTATTATTTCTAGTAGAATTTCTGATATGAAAGATGCAGATGAAATCATAGTTTTAGAAAGTGGAAAGATTATAGAAAGAGGAACACATCAAAGTTTAGTAGAACAAGAAGGAAATTACTATAAATTTTATCAGCAACAAATTAGTCAAGAAAATTAGCTAAAAAGGAGAAAATACACAAATGAAAAGTAAAACAATGCAAAGGGCATGGAAACTAATAAAGCCATATACAAAGTCCATTCTAGTTGTTAGCTTTTTATCTTTATTAGTAGGAATTGCAGAAATTATCAAACCATATTTAGTAAAAATTGTTATAGATGATTACTTAAGCCAAGGCATCTATGAAAAGGGAATGATAACAATAGGCACAATGGGTGCAGTTTATATAGGAATTGTGTTAATAGGAAATATGATTGATTTCATTGCTACAACTGCTATTAATATGATAGGAGAGGATGCGATTTATAAATTAAGGAACAAACTATTTCACTACATCCAACATGCCAATATTCCTTTTCATGACCAAACACCAGCAGGAAAGCTATTTGTACGTATTACCAATGATGTAGAAGATATTGCAACTATGTTTAAAGATGTTGTTGCTACCATTATTAAAGATATTCTTTTAGTGATTGCCTTTATTGTAGTTATGATTTCGATTAGTAGTAAACTTACTTTAGTGGCACTTGCCATTGTACCATTTATTATGATTTTTTCTTTTATCTCTACGAAACTGGCAAACAAATTTCAAGAAAAAACAAAAGCAATTAGAACAAAGCTAAATTCGTTTTTAGCAGAGTCTATATATGGTGTGAAATTAATTAAGATATTTAATATTCAAAGAGAAAAGCAGGAGGAAAATAACGAACTAACCAAAAGTTTATTTAAATCCATATTACCAAATGCAGTAAATAATAACTTATTGCCAGCTCTTATGACAATATTAGAAAATGTTGGAATTTGTTTAATTGTATGGGCATGTACTTATCATATTTTTGAAATAGAAATGCAAGTAGGAATTATCTATATGTTTATTACCTATTTAAGACAAATTTTCGATCCAATTAATCGTATTGTGGAAAATATAGAAACGGTACAAGAAGCATTTGTATCGATTAATAAAGTATATGAAATATTAGAACAAAAACAGTACTTAGAAAATTTGGAAGAAGGAAGAGTACTAGAAAAAATACAAGGAAAAATTGAATTTAGAAATGTGTGGTTTTCGTATGACAATAAAAACTGGGTATTGAAGAATGTGAGTTTTACTATCCAAGCAGGAGAAAGTGTGGCTTTTGTTGGTAAAACAGGTTCAGGGAAAACGACTATTACCAATTTAATTAATCGCTTTTATGAAATTCAGAAGGGCGAAATATTAATAGATGATATGAATATTAAAGAATTAAATATTCGAGATTTGAGACAACATATTGGTATGATTTTACAAGACCCTTTTGTATTTGCTAGAAGCATTAGAGAGAATATATCTTTAAATCATATGATTTCAGATGAAAAGATAGAAAAAGCTATTCATTTAGCGTCAGCAGATAGTATGATAGATGCTATGCCGAATAGATTAGATGAAATAGCGAAAGAGCAAGGTTCCTCTTACTCTGCAGGAGAAAAACAACTTTTAGCTTTTGCTAGAGTCTTTGCTCATGAACCAGATATCTTTATTTTAGATGAAGCAACAGCTAATATTGATACGCAAACAGAAAGGCTAATACAAAAATCAATTGATATTTTATCTTCTACTAAGACTTCCATATTTATAGCACATAGATTATCTACAATTATCAATGTAGACAAGATTATTGTATTGCAAAATGGAGAGATTATTGAGGAAGGAAATCATCATGAGTTAGTGCACAAAGACGGATATTATGCGAAGCTTTATAGGTCCTATTATGATAGTTTAGTAGATGTTGCAACAGTTTAAAGCCGAAGACTTGCACAAAACGCAAAAAGAGAGTATAATAGGAATTGCCTTGTAAAAAGGCAATTATATGTCCTCGTAGCTCAGTTGGATAGAGCGCGGTCCTCCTAAGACCGGTCTAGCGGTGGTTCGATTCCACTCGGGGACACCAATAATAATTAAAAGCCTCTTTAATAAAAGAGTAAAATCTTTTATGGGAGGTTTTTGTTATGTGCAAAGAAAAGTATATATATTGTGTAAAAGATAATTTACATAGAATAAAAATTATAAAGAAGAATTCAAATATTCATTATGATAAGTATTTTCATTGTGATTTAGAGGAAGCTATAAAAATTCGTGATGAAGTATTAAAAAACAATGATATTTCATTAAAGGAACAAGTAAATGAATACAAAAGCATTTTAATAGAAAAATATATTTACCAAACAAAAAATAATAAATATAGGCTATTTATTAAAAGTGGGAATTATTATTATTCTAAAACATTTGATACTTTATTAGAAGCAAGAAAAGAAAGAAAAATAAGAATGTCAGAAAAAACATTGATAAGTAATAAAAAAGTAAAAAATGATGCTAATTTAAATGAGTTTGTTAATATATGGTTTTCAATTTATTGTTTTAAGGAATTAAAAACTACAACATCATATTCTATGATGAACATATTAAATAAATATGCTTTGAAAGAATTAGGTGATGAAAAAATTTCTAATATAACTACTTTAAGATTACAAAAGTATTTTTCTGATTTAAGATCAAAGTATACAGATATTTCTGATAAAACTATTTATAGAATTTATAAAGTAATGAAAAATATGTTTAATAGAGCAGTAGATTGGGAATATATTTCTAATAATCCGATTGATAAAATTAAAGTTAGAAAGCCAAAAAGTAAAGAAACAATTATTTATTCTAGTGAAGAATTAATAGAAATTTTAAAATTATTAAAAAATGAAGACATAATTTTTAATGCAATTTTTTCATTAATGATAACTACAGGAATTAGAAAATGCGAATTACTTGGACTTTATGTAGAAGATATTAATTTTGAGAAAGGAAGTATTAGTATAAATAAAAATATGAATTGGAATAAATTTAAACATAAGTATGAAATTGTATCGCCTAAAACATCATATAGCTATCGAACAATACCAGTACCTAAAGCAGTATTACACATACTAGAAGATTATCTTTTATACAGAAAAACAATAGCTAAGAAAAATATTAACAATTTATTTATAAATAAGAAGGGCTATTCAATGGGATTTCCTTATTTAACTAATAGTTGGCATCGATTTATAAAAATAATTTGAAATATATTACCATTCACGGCTTAAGGCATAGTTATTGCACGACGCAAATAAATAATAATAAATATTTAAATATATCAACTGTATCAAAATTAATGGGGCATGTAGATATAATTACAACATTAAAATATTTACATTCTGATGAATGTACAAATGAAAAAGTATGTTCTGTATTTGAAGACTAAAAAATATTAAATAATTTAATTGAAATAATTGTAAATAAATAACTTTATATGTATAATAATATAAAGTTATTATGGAGGAAATAATGGAACATTTTAATTGTAGAAATAAACAAGTAATAAATAATATAGAAGTTGCATTATATGATGTTGATTTAGAAAAAGAAGAGGAACTTAATGACCTAAAAAATTGGTTGCATCAAAAAATTAAAAATATGAATATGCATAAAACTAATTTTATAGATGCTTTTAATGTGCCAACAATAACTGAAGAATATAGAAAAAAAATAAAAGAAAAATATTCTGAACATACATCTCCAGAAAAAAGTAAAGTAAAATGGTTTGATGTGCGAAGAAGTAGAGTAACAGAATTTATGGCTCAAAGATTACTAGAAAAACAATATAATTGTTTGTTTTATGAAGAAGCAGATAAAAAAATGACAATGGATATAATAGATAGAGATAAACATGCAAGAGGAATTGATGTTACAGGAATTAGAAAGAAAGATGATGAATTTAAGTTTGTTATTTGTGAAGTTAAAGCATCATCAGATAATAAAATTCCTTGTTCCAGTGCAGATTCTTTACTAGAAGATATTAATAAATCATTTTATGATGAGAATGAAAGAACAACAAAGGAAATAATGCATTATTTGGAGAGTTTACATACAATATTCAATGAAGATGATAAAATATTATGTAATATAGTAGAGTTTTTATTTTCAATGATAAATGAATTTGATAACAATTCATTTATTAAAAACAAGGTAGTATTTTTTCCTTTTATTATCAGAAATAATAATAAAGTATGCAAAGAATACTGCCTAGATGATTTTTCAAATTTTAATAATAAAGACTTTAAAAATACTGAAATGAAGGGAATTATATGGGCATTTAATACAGATATTGATGAATTTGTAGAAAAAATATATGATGAGGTGGAAAATGTTTGAAGAACTTATTCTAAATATAGAAAAAATGTTTAGTAAAGATTCAGAAGAAATATCTAAAATAATAAAAACATTAAGTGACCACGAAAAGGAAATATTAGAAAATGAATTAAATAATGTAGCTATTAGTAAAAAAACTTATTCAAATATAGATATAAATAAGATTGTTAAAGCATTAAATATCATCATTGATATTATTAATAATAGAAGCAACATCAAAAATAAAAATGTTATCATAAAAATTAATAATATAATTTTTGAGTTGTATAAATTACAATATGACTTAATAGATAATATTTATAGTGATATTGAAATTGATTATATTATTGTAATGTATGCAATGTATGCAATGGTTTGCGACAAAGAAACTATGGTAGATAAAAATTTAAAAATAAAAATAAAAGAGATCAAAAATCAAAAGATAGAAAATAAGTTTGAAAAATTAGAAAGTAAGTTATATTTATGTATATTATGTATAATTAGAAGAATTGCAAATAATAAAGATGTTGAAGAAATAAGAGACTTGATAAAAGAAATACAAGGCATATTAAATGATATACAATCATCAAATATAGGGAATGATGAAGAAGAGAAAAATATAATTTTTATAGGTATAATAGGTAATTTATTTTATAGTATTCAAAGTGTAGCAGAATACATTATTAGTGGAAAAAATAGAAATGATAATAATATATATAATACAATTGATACTTATATATATAATGCAATGCAAATAGCGGAATTTAATAGTAATGATAGATTAAATGATATTATCAAGGTTTTAGGAAAGACATTAAAAAAATTATGTGATAATTCAATTTGGAGAATAGCAAGTCGTTCTCCGATATTTAATAAATTTTTTGAAGAGATAAACAGCAAAGAAAATTTATTGCTTTCTTTATTACCATCGCAAAGAGATAGTATATTAGATATTCTAACAGCTAAAAAAAGTATTGTTTTGAATATGCCAACTAGTTCTGGGAAATCATTATTGGCAGAATTATATATATTATATACTATTCATAATAATACTTTTGGAACAATAAAACCAACAGTAGCATATATTGTTCCAACTAATGCATTAATAAATCAAACAATATATAAACTGAAAGAAGACTTTAAGGTTTTTAATTATAATATACAAAATGCATTACCTTTTTATGATGTAGATCAAATAGAAGATCAAATATTGAATCAACAACATATTGATATATTAGTGACAACACCAGAAAAACTTGATTTACTAGTGCGTCAAAACAATGTTGCAATAAACAATTTAAATTTATTGGTTATAGATGAAGCTCATAATATTTCTGATAAAACAAGAGGAGGAAAATTAGAATTATTATTAGCAACGATAAAGCAAAAAAGAAGTAATGTAAACTATTTATTACTAAGTCCGTTTATTAAAAATAATAAACAAATAGCTGAATGGCTAGGTGGGGATGAACAAGATTCTTTGTCTAAAACTTTAGAATGGACTCCAACAAAACAATATGTAGGATGTAATATTTTAACTAAGAATAAAACAGAAAGTAAAATAGAATATTTACCTAGTGCAAGGAACAATATTGTAAAAGATGAAATAATTATTGATGTTAATAACAATATAGAAAACATAAAAAGTGCTACTAATTTAAATAATATAGATAAGTATCTAAGAACTATTATTTTGGTTGATAAATATGTTAAACTGGGTTCAGTTTTGGTCGTATGTCAAGGACAGAATGTATGTAAGAATATGACTAATAAATTATTTGAATTTTATAATTTAAAAGAAATAAATGAAAAAGATGAAGAAATTGAAAATTTGAAAGATCTAATAAGAATTGAATTTGATGAAGATGATATTTTAATAAAAAGTTTAGATTATGGTATTGCATATCACCACTCGGAGATGCCATCAATTATAAAAGAAGAAATCGAAAAACTCATACTTAAAAATAAAATAAAAATTGTATTTTCTACTACCACTCTAGCACAAGGAATGAATTTTCCTATAACAACTGTCATTTTTTCAACATTATTAGTGGGTGGAGGAAAAGAAATTCATGAATTGAGTAATTCAGAATTTTGGAATATAGCAGGAAGAGCTGGTAGGGCATATATGGATACAGAAGGACATATAATAACACCTTATAAAGAATCGAATAAAGAAACAAAAAATGTGTTAAGTAAGTATATAAAAAATGATATTAAAGAAATTCTTTCGACTTTAAATATGTTACTAGATGATGAATATGAGAATGTAGATTTTAATTTTCAACTTATAAAGAATAATGTAGCTTTATCAAGTTTTTTACAATATATTAATCATATATTGACCGTATCAGAAACATATAATTTAAAAGATGTTGATACTACAACAATTAGAAATATATTGAGTAATTCATTAGTTTATAAACAGTTAGAATGGAAAACAGGTTTTATGGAAGCACAACAAAAGATAGTTAACTTTTCTTCGAAATATGTTGAACATTTACAAGAATCAAATAGTAGTGTTTTAAAATTAGCAGATGTTTTTAGTATTAGTGACATCAGTTATAGTACAATGCTAGGTTTAGTGAAAGGATTAAAAGAAGAAGTTATCGAACAATATGGAAAAGAAAATCTTCAGGAATACACTAAAGCAACAAAGTTAATTTTAGAAACAAAACAGGTAGAACCACTGGCTAGAATAATAGATATGATTTCTAAAATACCAGAAATTAATATTCAATTAATAGGTCAAGGTAAATTTGACGCAAAAAGTATTGCAAAAATTGTAATAGGATGGGTTAATGGAGATTCTGTTAAAGATATTGCAAAGAATATTAAATATCAAAATCAGAATGAAGAAGATATACTAGGTATTTGTTATAAATATATAAATGGTAGAATGAAAACATTTATGCCATGGGGATTTTCGATATATCAAAATATCATAGGTGATGAAAAAACAGATGAAGCTAAAAACTTACCATCGTATATCTATTATGGTGTTAATAATATCGAAGATGTAATAATAGCTAGAATAGGTGTGCCAAGATTTGCAATTCCAATAGTAAAACGAATATTAAATGTAAAAAAAGTAAATTTAAAAGTATCAAATATAAGTAATATTGCTAAAGAAATAAGTAATATTACTATAAAAGAACTTGAAAAACAAACAGATAAAGGGCAATTAATAAAAAGTTTGTTAGATAAATATGTTAAATAAGTAAAAAATATAGAGAGAAAATTGAGTGTATAGAGATTTTTAGTATGGTAAACTATCAACCATTTGACATATAATGAAATAAGTTACTATTATAGTATAAACTAGTGTAACAAAATAATAAACAAGGTATATGATAAGGAAATATATCTTGTTTTGTTTTTATATTATTATTGTAAAATTATAAAACTTATGCTAAAATAATTTCTAGAATAATGAAAAAATTATCGAGAGAATGGTGTCCAAAAGGATAGGAGTTAGGACAGAAATTTTATATAGTGAGTCGCGAAAATGTCGCGAACTTTAAAAAATAGTATTTAAAATTATTAAAAAATTCAAATTACTATTAAAAAAATGATTTTAAAAAACATTTGAATTTGCTAAATATTTAAAGTTTTTTTAAAAAATCAAACACTATTTGAAATTGCAACCGAGTTTCTCCTAGGGCGAAGGTAGGGGGGCCAATTCCCGCTAGGCACACCATTTTTATAATAAATAAAGAAAATCCTATAACACAAATGAATAAAAAAGTCAATGCTGAAGAAAATAAAATTTAAAAAAGTGTTGTTTTTGAGAGAGATTTTTAGTATAATGAGTATAGAAATGAAAGAATAAAGAGAAATCATTTCAAAGAAACATTTAAAACCATTTTTCCATAAATGGAATAAAAAAGACTAGAGTTGCAGCTCTAGCCTTTTTGCTATATGTATCAATTGCTAAAATCTTTGAAGATTTTATAAATCAATGTTAACACATAGACTTTTAGAAACATTTTTATCCATTTCTCCATAACATCACCTCCTCTGGGGCAATGAAAATGGAATAGAGTTATTATATAATAGTGGGCAATAAAAATCAATAAAATACAAACAAAAGTATTGGAAATATAACATATATTTGACATATATTACTAAATATTGTATGATAATAAAGCAAATTAGACATGAAATTAGGAAAGTAGGAAAAAATGCTAGAAACAGAAAAGTACATGAAAGAAGCCTTGAAACAAGCACAAAAAGCCTATGAAAAGGAAGAAATTCCAGTAGGAGCAATTATTGTAAAAGATCATAAAATTATAGCAAGAGCATATAATGAAAAAGAGTACAAGCTAGATACTACAAAACACGCAGAAATTCTAGCAATTCAAAAGGCAAGTAAAAAGTTAAACTCTTGGCGATTAACAGACTGTGATATGTATGTTACACTAGAGCCATGTAGTATGTGTGCAGGAGCTCTTATTCAATCTAGAATTAGAAAGCTATATATTGGAACAATGGATCCAAAAACAGGTGCATGTGGTTCAGTGCTAAACTTACTACAAGACTATCCATTTAATCATAAAATAGAGATAGAAACTGGAATTTTGGGACAAGAATGTGAAGGGTTATTAAAACAATTCTTTAAAGAATTACGTGCAAAAAAGAAATAAAAGGAGCGGTATCGAAGTGGTCATAACGAGGTTGATTCGAAATCAATTAGGTGCTGCATAAGTGCCACGTGGGTTCGAATCCCACCCGCTCCGCCAAAATAGGAAATTAGTCATAAATTTAATAGAATAGGCATACAAAAGAATAAAAATCTTAAGGAGGAAAATGTGATAACCGAAAAGAGAAAGGAAACAATTAAACTCATAGTGGCAGTGGCTATATTAGCCTTAGTACTTCTTGGTGTTGGTGTCATGATGATTAAATATGAGGTAGAAGGCGAAACCAATATGCCTTATCAGCTTTCTAAAATTGTAATTGTTGGAACAGTAGAAGGTATCGAAGCATCGGAGAAAAGTAAAGAAAAATGGAATTTTGATATTTATCAAAATAACGATGTGTACTTCTATATAGATCAAAATACTAACAACATTAAAGAAGATGAGCTGATTAAAAGTGTCAAAATTAGTGATATTCAGATTAAAAATGCACCTCAAAAAGGAACAATAAAAATATATATGCCTAATAGCGAAGCAGGAAGACTTTACTCTTATGATGAACAATTTTTAGTAGAAGAAAAGCTAGAGTACAAAGGAAGTGGTAGTAGTAATTCTTCTAACTTAGAAATTGGAAGCAAAGGAGGGCAAGTTTTAATTCGATTTAGTAACAGTAGTATTGGCAATTATGTTTCAGATAAAGATAAAGAGATTATTCACAATAATACATTACTAAAAAAGATAAAAGCAACAAATGAAGAAATTAAGTTTAGTGTGACTTGTGACTTTTTAATAGAAACTACAAAGGCTAAATACCAAGCAAAAGTAGAGTTAGAATTACCAACAGGTAATTTAGATGAAGAAGAAAATTGTTATATAGAAAAGACAGATATGAAAGACATTGTATTTAAGAGAGTAAAATAGCAAAATTTTCTTGCTAAACTAAATAAAAAAGTATATAATACAAAGGTATAAAGTTTTTGCTTTGGCCATTGTATGGAGAGTAAAGCCAATGGGAACCTATGAACCTTGTCAGGTCCGGAAGGAAGCAGCAATAAGTAGACATTCCTATGTGGAATTTATTCTCCATAGAGTGGCTAAGAAATAAGACTTGGTACCTTTTTAATTAGCTATTTGAGAGGTGAAAAAATGGCATATACTGCATTATATCGAAAATTTAGACCATTAAAATTTGAAGACATGGTAGGGCAGGAACATATTACCAAAACCATTAGAAATCAAATTATGGCAGGAAGAGTAGGACATGCTTATTTGTTAAATGGTGGAAGAGGAACTGGAAAAACAACCACTGCCAAGATTTTAGCAAGAGCAGTCAATTGCCTAAATCCACAAGATGGAGAACCTTGCAATGAATGTGAAATTTGTAAAGCAGCTTTATCCGGTTCTTTAACAGATATTGTAGAAATGGATGCAGCTTCTAACAATAGTGTAGATGACATTAGAGCTATTCGTGATGAAGTGAATTTTTTGCCAACACTTGCCAAATATAGAGTCTATATTATTGATGAGGTTCATATGTTATCAACAGGAGCTTTCAATGCATTATTAAAAACTTTGGAAGAACCACCAGCACACGTTAAATTTATATTAGCTACAACAGAACCACAAAAACTGCCAGCAACTATTCTTTCTAGGTGTCAACGCTTCGATTTTAAAAAGATTTCTAATAGCGATATCAGTAAAAGATTACAATATGTTTGTGATGAAAGCAAAATTGAAATTACAAAAGAAGCACTAAGTATCATCTCTATTCTAGCAGAAGGTGCAATGAGAGATGCTTTAAGTATATTAGAAAGATGTCTACAAGAAGGAAGCGAAAAAATAGATGAGGACCTAGTAAAAGATTTAGTAGGAATTCCAAAATTGACTTTTATTTCGCAAATAATAGAAGCAATCGTAGAAAGTGATATAGAGAGAACCATTACCACAGTAGAAGCAGTCATGCAAGAGGGAAAAGATTTAACTAATTTACTATGGGAATTAATTAAATATACAAAAGATATATTAGTATGGAAAACCACTCAAAAATTAGAGATTTATAATCAAGAGGAACTAAAACAAATAGCAACTATTTCGGAAAAAGTATCAAAAGAAAGACTATTGCAAACGATTTATGTATTATCAGAACTAGAAAATGACATGAAATGGTCTTCTCAAAAAGCAGTGTTATTTGAAGTTGCTATGATTAAGCTATGTCAGCCAGTTATTGAAACAGCAAAAGAAGGGAATACAACAAATACAGCAGGAATGGAAGAACTAAAAAATAGGATAACACAGTTGGAAAGAAAAATAGCACAAGGAAATTCTCAAACAAGTAGTACATCAGAAAAGCCAAAAGCGAATACATCTGCAAAAGTAGAGAAGAAGGAGCCGATAGATTTTAGTAAATTAAATATTAAACAACTAGAGTTTTGGCCTAAGATTATAACTCAGCTAAGAGAAGAGAGAAAAATGATACTAGCGACCAATTTAATGAGTACAATTGCTACACTAGTAAATGATATGACAGTAGGAGTTGTATTTCAAAATGGGTTAACACCATTTATCAAAGCGACTATGGAACGTCCAGAAAACGTACAAGAATTGGAAAGACTTGTTTCCATGGAATGTGGTAAACCAATGAGAGTAAAATTATTAGATAATCAGGATGAAATTTTAAAGCAAAAAGCAAAAGAAGCGGAAGAACAAAATCCTATGAAAGATTTAGGAATTCCAATCAATGAAATAGAAGAGTAAAGGAGAGAAAATATTATGTCAAAAAGAGGCGGGTTCCCAGGAATGGGTGGAGGATTTGGAGGAATGAATCTAAACCAATTAATGAAAGAAGCAAAAAAAATGCAAGCAGATATGGAGAAGTCTCAAACAGAACTTGCAGCAAAAGAATTTGACGCAAGTGTTGGTGGAGGGGCAGTTTACGTAAAAGTATCTGGAAGCAAAGAAGTAAAAGAAATTATTATTAAAAAAGAAGCAGTTGACCCAGAGGATGTAGAAATGTTACAAGACTTAATTTTAAGCTGCGTTAATGAAGCTTTGAGAAAAGTAGATAGTGCGCAAGCACAAGAATTAGGTAAGTATAACATACCAGGTATGATGTAAGAAAAGGAAAAGAAAAATGAGTTACTACGCACCATCGATAGAAAAACTAATCGAAGCATTTGAAAAATTGCCTAGCATTGGAAATAAAACAGCTGCTAGGCTTGCTTTTCATATGCTAGATGCTACAGAAGAAGAAACAAACGAATTTGTAAAAGCCATTTTAGAAGCAAAAAGCAATTTGAAATATTGTTCACAATGCTATAACATTTCAGATACAGATCCTTGTCCAATTTGTGGTAATCAAAATCGTGATCACACTGTAATTTGTGTAGTAGAAGATGTTAGAGATGTAGTGGCAATGGAAAGAACACATGAATTTAAAGGTGTTTATCATGTATTACATGGTAGTATTTCTCCTATGAATGGAGTGGGGCCAGACAATATTAAAATCAAAGAATTACTATCTAGATTAATGAATGGTGAAGTGAAAGAAATTATTTTAGCGACGAATCCACGTGTAGAGGGAGAAGCAACTGCAATGTATATTTCCAAATTAGTAAAACCATTAGGTATAAAAGCAACAAGAATTGCTCATGGAATTCCAGTAGGTGGAGATTTAGAATATACAGATGAAGTTACTTTAAGTAAAGCATTAGAAGGTAGAAGAGAACTATAAATTAATAAAAATAAAACAGTAAATTACATTGAAGTGTTTGTCTTTGTTGTCCATTGCTTTCGTATGCTAAGTGCAAATATAAGAAAGCAACGGAAGGCGCTCAGCTACGCTTCGCCTTACGCAGACTACACTTATTCAATGTAATTTACTGTTTTTAGTATATTAATTATGTAATAACATTTCACAAATCGTTTTTGTAGAATACTGTTTTGTAAATTTCTCAGTATTCTTTTTCATTTGTTCTAAAATATGAGGAGAAGCAAATAAATTAGAAATAACTTCTTCAAGATTATCCTCCTTTTTTATCCAAACCCCCACACCATTAGAAACTAAAAATTCCGCATTTTCCTCTTCTTGACCAGGAATAGGATTAATAATTACCATAGGAAGATTGGAGGCTAGACTTTCAGTAGTAGTAAGTCCTCCAGGTTTTGTAACAACTAAAGAGGAAATATGCATTAATTCAGGGACTTTGTCAGTAAAGCCTAACACACGAACTCTATCTTCAGCACGATTTTCTTGTACTAAGTGCTCAAAAGTTTCTTTCATTTTCTCATTCTTTCCGCTAACAGCCACAATTTGATAACTTGGTACTTTTTGAATAAAAGCACATAAAATTTGCAAAGTTCTTTCTCTTCCTAAGCCAAATTCGCCGCCACCAAAAAAGAGAATGACTTTTTTATTTTTGTCTAACTCAAATATTTTATAGATTTTTTCAGTATTAAAATTTTCAAAAAATCTATCAGACATAGGAATTCCAGTTACTAATATTTTGTCTTTAGAAACTCCATAATTTATAATATCTTGTTTCATGCTATTATTTGAAACAAAAAAGTATTCTGTGTATTCGTGTCCAATAAGCCATTGTTTGTGCATAGCGAAATCAGTCATTATAGTTGCCAAAATACAATTTAATTTTCCTTTTCTTTTCAAATAACTAACCATTTGGCTACTAAAAGGATGAGTAGAAATAACTAAATCAGGTTTTTTTTCTTGTAATAAATGATTTAATTTTCTAGCCATCAATTTATTGCTATCTTTACTAATTTTTGAAAGTAATCCCTTCTCAGAGCCAGAATATACTTTTCCCCATAGTCTTGGGACTTTTTTTGCCATTTCTCTATAAGCACCAGTTGTCACTTTTTCAATTGGTTTATTAATATATTTCATACAATCTATCATTTCAGCTTCTACATCAGTATAGTGCTCAGTGATATATTTCAAAATAGATTTTGCAGCTGATAAATGCCCACCACCATAAGAAGCATAAAATATCAATACTTTTTTCATGAACAAAAATCTCCTCATTTTTATTTACTTTCATTGTATCACAACAAAAGTAATAAGGAAAGTAAAAGTTTTTTATTTACTTTTAGTATATGAATGAATGTTGTTTGTTAATTCCAAAATGTAGTCTGTAGAAGTTTGATAAAATATGGCTAAAGACTTGATGAATTCAGCTGGAATATCACGTTTTCCAGTTTCATACAATCCATATTGTTGTCTTGTAATATTTAAAATGCTAGCAACTTCCCTTTGACGCAAATCTTTATCTTCTCTTAAATCTTTTAATCTTTTTAAATACATAATATTTCCTTTCCGAAAAAATATTAACATGCATCAAAACACTTTGTTTTGGTTTGCATTCAAATGAATGCAAAATAACATATTGTTTTTAAACTGATTTGAAATCCTGTTTTTAACAGTTAGAGAAAATGGGCATATAGAGACTTCGGTTACAAAAAACGTCCACAAGACTACAGTTTCAAAAAAGGTTTTGTTTTAGTTATTGAAAAATAAAGCAAAATATTTTATAATAGTAACAAGAAAAATGGAGGAATACGAAGTGAAATATAGAAAAAATAAAATAAAATTAAAAGTAGCAATTGGCCTAAGCTTTATAATATTGTTGATTACTATAACAGTATTTACTAGCCAAAAAGGAATAAAATTTATTACATTAAATGACTCTAAATCATATGGAGCAATATCAGCCAATTATAGTAATGAAGGATTAGTAGTAATAGCAAGTAGCTTAATACCAAATTCAACTAGTCAAAGCAATGCTAATACAGAAATTTTGCAAAAACTTATAGACGAAGTTTCAGCAGCAGGCGGAGGTATAGTACATATTCCAGCAGGAACATATTATTTTGGTGCACAAAGTAAAAATGAAAGAAATTATGAATATTACGTTATTAAATGCAAAAATAATGTTATTGTGGAAGGTTCAGGTACTAGTCAAACTACAGGAACTGTATTAAAACCATATGGATTATTAGATTTACCACTAGATATGTTTTACTATAATGAACTTGCAGATAAAGGTATTGGAACATACCTTGAAAATGCAGATTTTAGAAATTTTGTTATTAATGGCGAAGATGCAAGATGTCAAGTATATAATACTGCAGGAAAAGGGTTTATGATAAACTTGTATCGAAATTGTGATTGGAATAATGTAGTAGTGAAAAATACTGATGGAACTGGTTTTGGTATGGACAATCCAATAAATTGTACAGTAACAAATTGTACAGCAATAGGATGCGGAAAAGCAGCGACATCTACGAATGCAGGAGCATCAGGTTTTGGAATAGGACAAGGCTATAGTACAAAAGAATCAATATACATTAGTAATTGCACAGCGATAGGTAACAGAAAATTTGGATTCTTTTTTGAACATCAAGGAAGATTTAGCGATCTATACCAAGCAAGAACAGGTGAAAGTTTAGTTGTTTCAAACTGTATAGCAAGAGGAAATATGTATGACTTTGGTGGAGAAAAAGCAGTTGATGTAACATTTGAAAATTGTACTAGTAGTGCACTTAAAAGTTCAGACCCTAACCCTTTAAATATTCAAAATGTATCTCCTATATATTTTGGAACGAATTCTAGAAGAGTACATGTGATAAACTTTGCGGGAAATCATCAATTTTCAGATGTGGCTTCTGGTTCAAATAATTATGATGCACTAAATTGGTCAATAAATAAGGCAATAACATTTTACTCAACTACAAATACAGCATTTAGCCCTAATAATGCATGTACAAGAGCAGAGGCAATTGAATTTTTGTGGAGAATGGCAGAAAGACAAGGAGAGGTAACACTTAAAACAGATCAAGATACTGGCTCAGGTTTTTCAGATGTGCCAAACGATGCTTCATATAAAGATGCAGTAAAATGGGCAAAAAGTGTGGGGATTATTAATTCCACTAGCACAACCAATACTACTTTTTCACCAATGAATACTTGTCAAAAAGCTGCATTTATTACAATGCTTTGGAGATATGCAGGAGAACCAAAAGTTTCTACAGGCAACAACTTTAGCGATATAGTAGCAGGAGCATACTATGAAGAGGCAGTAAACTGGGCACTTAATAAAGGTATTATATCAGACACAGGGCAATTTTTACCAAGTGGTAGTTATACTAAGGGCGAAATAATAAATTTATTATATAAATTTGATAATGCAAGTAACACGTTTTCTATAAAATATAATTTACAAGGAGGAAACGCTACTAACAGAACTTCATATATTTCAGGAAGAGAAGTATTTACACTTAGCAATCCATCTAAAACAGGCTATACATTTACAGGGTGGACAGGAAGTAATTATACAACAAGTGGTTATATGTCTAATTACACACCAAGCAAAACAGTAAGTATAACGAGCAGTAGTACCGGAAATAGAGCTTATACTGCAAATTGGTCAGCAAATAAATACACTATAACTTTTAATTCGAATGGTGGAAGCGGTACAATGGCAACAGAAAGTTTTACATATGATGTACCACAAAAATTAACACCAAACAAATTTACAAAAGTAGGCTATAGGTTTATTGGTTGGTCAACTTCCCCTAGTGGAAACAAAATTTATAATGATGAAAGTGCAGTTATAAACTTAACAAGTAGAGCAAATGGAAACATTACACTATATGCTCAATATGAAAGTGACCCAAATAGTACATACAATGTAACATATAATTATACTGAAAATGGCGGAACATCAGCAAGTATAGTAACAGATGCAAAAAAATATGGGGAGACAATTAACTTAAGTGCAACAGCAACAAAATTCGGTTATCAATTTATTGGATGGAACACAAACAAAAATGCAACAATTGGCTTAAGTAATTTGACAATGGGAACACAAAATGTAACATTATATGCTATATTTAAAAAAGATATAACATTAACATTTATAGATTATAACGGAGATGCCAAAGCACAAACAACCAAAGATATAACCATATATAATAAAGCAACAGGTACAACTACAGCGCCTCAAATTAATAACTATACAGGTTGGAATGCAAGGTATTGGACAACAGAAGTAACAGCCAATACAACAACTTCAAGCATAACAAGTGGAGGAACAATAACAAATATTAACGCAAATACAACCTATTATGCAAGATATACAAAAACAATACAAGTAGAATTTAATGCAAATGGAGGAAAAGGTGAAGTTCCACAGTCAATAACCGGAAATATTGAAACAAATAGTAGTAATATTAATTCCATAAATGAGATGAATGTTACTATTCCAAGCGCTTCAATAACAAAAGAAGGCTACACATTTAATGGTTGGAACACAAAAGAAGATGGAACAGGAATTGACTATGAAATAGGAAAAGAAGCATTATTTAAAGAAAATGTAATATTATATGCAAAATGGACAAAAACTGCTGAAGAACAAGTTTTCCCAGAATTAGGAATAGATTACTTGAAAGAAGAAAACTGGACAAATCAGGATATTGTTTTAAATATTACTGCTATAGATAGAAAATCTGGAATAAAAAGTGTAACAGTAAATAACGAAAAAATTGAAATGCAAAATGGGAAATATACATATAATATTAGACAAAATGGAACATATATAATAAAGGCAGAAAACAATCAAGGAAATTTTAAAACTGCAGAAGTAAAAATATTTAATATAGATAAAACTATACCAGAGATATCTCATATTCAAGAAGAAATAAAGGAACATGAAACTATCATAAAAGCAAAAGATAATCAATCTGGAATAGCAAAAATTGAATATAGTTATGACCAAAATACTTGGTATAGTATTACAAAGGAAAGCAGAGATGAAAACTTTAATGTTGCTGATTATCAGTATAAAACTACAGAATTAGCAATTACAATAAACTGGTTAAAAAATGCAAAAATATATTTTAGAACAATAGATGTAGCAGGAAATATTAGTAATATCGAGTTAGTAGAAATTATACAAAATGGAAACAATGGAAATACTGGTGACGATAATACAGGAAATGAAAACAATGGAAACCAAGGAAATACTGGTGACAATAATACAGAAGATGAAAGTAACGGAAACCAAGGTAATACAGGGGACCACAACACAGGAAGTGATAACAATGGCAACCAAGGAAATAAAATTGATAATAACACAAATAACGATATCATAAATAATAATACAAATAGTAATCAAACAGATACTACTATATCAAATAAAGATATACCTCAAACAGGTATAAAAAGTCAAATAGTAATAATTTGCGGAATAATTAGTTTGTCTATTGTAGCTGTAATCTCAATTATAAAATATAGAAAATTAACATTGTAACTATTTTTTAAAGCCATTGCAAATTTTGACAAAGTATTTTATGCTAATAAAGATAAAAACAAGAAGGAAAATATAATCCCGTTTTTAACAGTTAAAGAAAAAATTAAACTCGTATCACATTGGTATATGTGACATACGAGTTTTTTTCTTCATTCCAATAAAGTCTTGCTCTAAATTAAAATCATAATTTTTGGTTTGCATTCAAATGAATGCAAAATAACATATTGTTTTAAAGTTAATTTAAAATATAAATAAATTTGCAAGAAAGATAAAAACAAAAGAGTGTAAAAAGTAACAAAGGAAAGGAAGTAGAAGGAATGAAAGAAAAAATGAAATGGAAAAAAATATTAACTTTAACAGTAAGTTTTTCAATAGGAATAGTGTTATTAGGAACGGGAAAAGTGGAAGCTGCATTGCAAGCAAATCCAACAACGCATAGCAAAGGAAAAATAACAACAGGAGCTAGTTGGATACAAAGTATTAGAGAGATGGAGACAAGTGGACAGACAATGGGGTTAAATGAGACGATAAATACAAGTACATTGGTTGCAACAAGTAGTAGTAATAATATCGATGTACACATGATGAAGACAACCGAATACGGAGCTATGGCTATTTTATCTGCATCTGGATTCG
>CANDRW010000020.1 GCA_947388675.1 uncultured Clostridium sp.
TTTTCCATAGAATATTTACTCGCTTTTTTATAATACTCTACCTTTTCATCAAAATTTAATGTTTTAATATACTTTTCTTCTTGATATACATTAATAGAATAACAGCTAAACACTGTAGCTTTGTAGTTTTGCCTTTTCGTATATATTTCAAAACAAGAATGCTCATAGAAAAAATCTTCTTTCATATACTTATCAAGTTCTGAAAACATAATCGTACTTTTCATATTATGACCATATACAATTGTTTCATTATCTTGAAATGGATTATCATTTATTGTAAATATTGAACCATTTACATTATATTTTCCATTAAATGACTTTGTTAAATACTGTAGTTTAGTATTATCTTGAAGAATAGGATAATCAATGTGTGTTCCTTCAATTTTAATCCAACCTACAATATCTTTATTAATATCTTCTAACTTTTTCCAATCTACTTTTACCTTTTCTTCATTTTCCTCATTTTCTTCTGATATTATAACCTCTTGAGCTAGTTCCTTACTTTCATTATCACTTTCTTTATATGCTAGAAACTCTCTCATTAAAAAGTAGATAGAAGTTATTAGTATTACAGTAAATACAATTATACTGGTTATTATCATTATCTTTTTTATATTACTACTTCTTTTCATAACTGCTAGCATCACCTCCTTAACTTATTTTTATCTTTATCTTACTTTTCTATTTTCTACTAAAAAAAGAATTAGTTCTTTGATTTCTAATTCTCTTTTTCATTTTTAATTCTATATGAAATATTCTTCTATATAAATCTGCAATATCTTTAAATCTCTTTGGATGTTCTAAAATATCTTTTATTTGACTTGCATAAAAGTTTCCAAATACTAAATCATATATTCCTAATTGTAATGCTATTTTGGTTTCTTCTTGCCTTTGCGATTTAAGTAATAGAATAACTCTCATATTCATTTGTTTTAATAAGAATAAAAACTCTTGCAAATTATCTTCAATCGCTTGTGCTGACAATATTACTGTCTGTCCTTCAAAAGTATTACTCTCTATCAAATAATCACTATAGTGTGCAATAATTGAATCACTTAGTTGTTGTTGTATTTCTTTGTCAATTTCTTCTATTCCTGTATATATAACTATCATTAAATAAACTCCTCCTTCTTTACTATTTCTAATGGATCTATTAATGCTCCATTTCTTTGTACTTCAAAATGGCAATGGCAACCTGTTGTAGCTCCATTTGTTGGTCTGCCTTGACTATCTCTATATGGATTATTTTCTATACCATATACATTAAGAGGTCCTACTTTTCCTATAATCTCACCTTTTTTTACTTTTTGTCCTTTTGAAACTATGTACTCTGGTGAAACATGATAATAAGAAAAGTTATATTCTCCATCTATACTCTTTAGCTTAATGGTATAACCTGCTGATCCCCACCAACCTATTGATATTACTTCTGCATCCATTACTGAAACTAATTTTGCTCCTTCAGGCGCACCTATGTCTAAGCCACCATGAAAACTTGTTGCCCCTGCTGTAGGTACATCTCGATAACCAAAATAACTTGTAATAGTATAGTAACCATCTACTGGCCATTCTGTATAATCAGCTATTTCTCCACCACCAAATATTTTTGCTACAAAATCCCAAACACTTGAAAAAAAGTTTGACATTTCTTCTTTTTCATATTCAGTATCATAATAGGCAAGTTCTTCTTTCATATCTATTTCATCTTCATTATTGAAAGCAATATATAGCATATCGGTAAAACTACATACTAAACCACAAATAATTGCTATAATAAGAATAGGAACAATAAAAGGCTTTATCAAAATAAAAACAAATCCTACTATTTTCGCTTTTTTCCTATTCTTCATCATTATTTTCCTCGTCTATTGTAATAATTTTATTTGTATTTTCTTCTATTTCTTCTTTTCTAGTATTATTAATATTATTTCTGTCATACATTCTTTGACTATTATCTGATTTTTCTTGATTTGTTTTAAAATTTCTGCCTTCGGCCATTTGCATTCCTAAATTCATAAATCCTTTTCCTGCATTAAATGCCTTTTTTATACCACTTGTCATATTATCTTGTACTACTTTTTCACTATTAAATAGTAATTCCTCTGTTTTATTATTTTTGCTTTCTCCTGTTACATTAGTTGATGTTTTATTATCCATTATATTTTGTGAATGATTTTCATAACTTTCGCCTTGTAGTGGTGCTGACTTGCTTGCTCCCATTGTCCCTGTTGCTTGTGGCACGAATACTGATGCTACTGCTTTTCTAGCTCCTGCTAATTTTTCTTGATTTTCATTTTTAAATTGATATGCAATACTTTTTATGGTATATCCCATAGCAGCTCCCATTCCAATACCACGATTTGAAAGTTCTTCGTTATTTATACCTGCCATTCTACTTACTAAATTCTGCATTGTATTTTGTAGTGCATCTGCTAGAGGTAACATCATCATAGCCCACAGTAAAGTAATAGCCCAGCCACCACTTTTAGGTAGAAAATTCATATAAATTAGAAATAAGAAAGTATAAATAAACTGCATAAAACTATTGATAATAATTTGACCAAACCATATACTTGCTGCTATTGTCTTTTTATTGATAATCCAAAATACTGCAACAATTGGTGTAAATATGGTAAATACAATTAATGTAAATTGCCTAATAATAAATTTAACATTGACCTTTACAAATAAATAAGCAAACATAGCAATCACTATAGCTGTTGCTATTGCATTACCTGTGTTAATATTAGTTAATAAAGAATTTCCTAATAAGTCATCTAAACTTCCATGAACTGTTCCTACTAATAACTTTACTAAAGAATTATTTAGTAGTAACATTAATTTTACAAAAATGGGTGCAAAACCAATAGATGCTGCTCCAAAAAACAGTCGCATTAAGCTATCTTTTACTTCATTTCGTTTATCAGGACTGATTCCTGCTACTATCATTTTCCACGCTAGTATCACAATAGCAATTAAAATAGGCCCTCCTATAATACCTGCTATTTTCCAATACCAACTCATCATTAAGTTCCACTGTTCCTGTGTAAACGGTGAAATATTAGTTTGATTATTACCAAATACTAATTCATCATAGTTTTTGAATCCTACTCCAAATATTTCATTCGTTGTTAAATTGAATACTGTTTCTGCTAAACCTCCGAATTATCTTAGCAATTATTTTTTCAAATAATCCACCTTCATCTTTGTCTATTACTTTTTCTACATCTATTTCATTATTAGCTGCTTTGACTTGTACTTGTGAAAAACTAAAAAAAATAAGTATTACTAATAAAATACTTACCAAAATCTTTTTCATTTTCAAAATTGTTTCACCACCTTTATCTAGGTTTTTATAAATTCACTTTCAAATTTTGTCATATCAACCTTTATCGCTCTTATTTCGCCACCTCTAATTAAAATACATTCTCCTGGTCTTGCCTTTGTTAAAATTTCCTTTGCTCCACTTGGTAGTTTAAAGAATTTCATTATTTCTTCAATACTTCCAATTGACTGTTTTAATAAAATAATAGTATCACAGCAGTTCATAATAGCTTCAGCTTGTTTGTTTTGTCTTAGCTCTGCTAAATTTTGTGTCGCTAATATCATTGCTACCCCTTTTTTTCTAGCTCTTCTGGCTAAGTTTTCTAAAAAGTCTGATGTCTCTTTATTTTTAAATAAATTCCAAGCCTCATCTACAATTACATATCTTTTGTTTCTTTCTTTTGTAGCAATATATTTATTCGTAAGCCAAGTAGTCAACACTAAGCAAACATAGTATCTCATAATTTCATCTTTGATTTCTGAAATATCAAAACATATTGTCTGTTCGTTGACCTGTAATGTACTTTGGCAATCAAATATTCCCAATGTATTACCTTTTGTAAAGTTACTTAATGTAGTTGCTAAGTCCTTATTTTGTATTTTTTCCTTCATAACTCTATAAAAGTCTGAAAGTGTTGGCATCTTCTTTTTTATATTTTCAAGAGTGATTTTTCCTTCTATCTTCCCACCCTGCTTTTCATATAAAGATTGTTTATCCTTTGTAATTCCTTTTTCTCTATAGACTTCTTTTACAGCTTTTTCAATATCAGCAATTTCCTTAGGTTTTAATGCTCTGTTTTCATATTTATTGATAATTCCATATAAAATTGCTCTAATTTCTGCTACTTTTCCATCAATATCTATGAAGTCTATATCTTCGTTATCTTCTATATCAAATAAGTTAATGCCTACAGCAACCCCTTGCCTTACTTTTATAACCTTTCCCCCTAGTTTTTCTGTTTGTTTTACATATTCCCCTTCAATATCTAAAATAGATGATCTTCGGTTAATAAGTGCGGTTCTTCCTACAATTACTTTTACTGTTACGGATTTTCCTGCTCCTGGTATTCCAAATATGGCTATATTGGCATTGGCTAGTCCTGCTCCAAATGTTTCTAAACTATATGGCAAACCTGTAAATAAATCTTGCCCTAAATAAATTCCATCTTTTATACTAGACTTTGTTCGTGCTATTGGAAACATACTGGCTAGTCCTGCTGTTGTCATGTTTCTACTGTTATCATTAACAATATAATTATTCAAAGGTAAAGTCTCTTTTAGTGCATCTAATTGCTTAAAATAAAGTGGTCGTATTTCGCAAGACCTATTAGCAAATTCATCTCTTAATAACTTACTTTTTTCATTTAGTTCTTCTATGCTTTTAGCATTTACCCTCAATGTGATTTTAACAAAGAATAGCTTATCATTGTTTATTCCTATGTCTTTTCTCATTTCTTCAAATGATTGTATATTTTCTTCTAACTGATGCAATTCTTCAATATTTCCTTGCCTTTCAAACAAATATAAGTCTGACCTTAACTTTGTTATCTTATGGCTTAAATATTTAGCTACATTTCTTTCATCTGCAACTTGTATTTGTGTAGAAATATCCACATCACCAATACCGTTTAAAATGTCGTCTAGCCATCCAACTTGAATGTAGTTTGGATAAATCATTAGTGAAAATATTCTTGCATATTTATCATTTCCCATATAAATATAATCTTTTGTTTCTTGTACTACTTCTGGTGCTAGTAGCGAAAGTAATTGTGGCTGATTATCAAAAAAATTCTTCCCTTTATCTTTTTTCTTTTGTTTATAAGGTTTTAGTTTTTTCTCTACTTTTACTTGTAACATATAACTCAAAACCTCCTTTTTCCTCAATGTCTTCTACTTTATTTTTGTTGCCTTTATGGAGTTGTTCATAAATAAGTTCTACAATTTCTTTATCCTTTAATAATCTTGTACTTATTTTTATATTTAGTAAATGATACCTTAATATTCCATAAAACTCTTTTAGTTCCTGTTCTGCTATCTTTCTACTATTAAAAGAAGATATAATCATGTAATTTTTTCTTTCAAATAAGTTTTGATCTGCTTGTAACATTTCTAAATGTTTTACTATTTGTTTTGCATATTCTTTTACATTGCCGTTTGCATTTATTGTATTTACCTTAATTTCCTCAAGCATATCTCCTAATTCAATTTGCTTTTTTACTTCTAAAAATTGAATTGGAAATTTTAGCATTTGTGCTATACTAATTAATTCTCTATCCACACTTGCTTTTTCTCCATCTTGTAATAAAGCATACTCAATGCTTTCTAGTTCTACTACAATAGAGTGCTGATTCTTATTAATTGTAATTACTTGATTATTAATTTCTCCTATTCCCCATAAATTGCTTAATTTTTTCTTCTCTTTCTTTAGACTTGTCTTGTCTAAATTCTTTATCTCTTGTAACTTATTTTTATCTTTTACATATATTAGCGTACCTATCATAAATACGATACCTGCTAATATGAAAATGAATGTAATTGCCATTGTATCCTACCTTTCATTTATAAAAATTTTCTTTCTACATAGGTATTTTAAAATGTTTAGAAAACACTTATCTGCATAGTTTGTTCCTATTTTAAGGAATGCAAATGCTATAAACATTGTAAGTATTGTAAAAAATACAATTAGTTTTATTAGCATTGGTATAACTGGAATAAATAAAATTCCGACTAGAGCTAATTCCAAATACAAGATATAACATTTGCCTAAGAGATAAATACCCTCCGAAACATTTTTTCTTCATGTTCAAATGCGAATGGTACTTTATAAATCATCTTGTTACCTCCTAAGCGTTTGTACTTCCACCAGTTATTAATGCTCCTCCACCATTTGTTGCAATACTTAGAATAATACCTGAAACAATAAGTGATAGCCCCAAAAGCATTGTTCCACCACATACCCAAGCTAAAGCTCCAATTGATTCACTTCTTTTATTTGCATTATTGGAATTTACTATCATTTTAAGTGCAATAATAACAATACTAACAAATACTAAAATTCCACCTATTGGCATTGCTAACTTAATTACTGCATTCTTGATATTTTCTGTTGCTTGATTAACTTCTGCTGTGCTGATGCTACCACTTGCAAATACTTTTGTCTGCATCATCATAGCAGCCATTGGCAGCATCCAAATTTTATTTTTTAGTTTATAAAATACTTTTCTTACATTTTCTTTTACTTTCTCTTTTTTCATACATTTCCTCCAAATTATTTAGGGCAAATATTTTTGGTTGTATGTAACATTCACCTTAATATTACTTAAAACATACTAAACAATATAGGAATGATTAGTACGATTATTGATAATACTAAAGCTATTATAAAATTCTTTATTCCAAATTTTATTGCTCTTTCGGACTTTTTTTTGGCTCCGAAATAACCATATCATTAAACTCACTATTATCCATATTGTTAATAAACTAATGGATAATATAAAGCCTATCTTCATAATATTTTGAAACATTATGTCTAAATTTCCTGTAATGCTATCTACATCATAAGTTGGTATCATTTGTCCCCCTTATCTTAGGCAAAAAAATAAAAGCTACATAGCTTTTCCTAATTCTTTTACCAAACTTATATAATAATACTCAAAAAAGTTGTTTATCTCTTTTTCTGTTCCAATGTAAGTTTCCTGTTTTCTCTTACATTTATCATATAAAGTCAATAAACTTTCTCTTTTAAGTGCCAATATGCCTTTTCTATTAACAACTAATTCTTTTAAGGCATATATTACTATTTTTAACTTTTCTTTATTTTCTTCTGTGATTATTTTCAAAAATTCTTTTGTGTAATTTAATTCTAGTTTTTCTAATAACTCATAGAGTTCTATTGCTTGAACTCTTGATAGCTTTTCTGGATCTTCAGCCTCTTTATTTATTATAAAATTAAAAAATCTATCTATCCTAATATTTATATTATTCTCTTTGACTTTTTCGTCAATAGGGTATTGATTATTCTGTCTATAGGGGTATTGATTATTTTGACAATAGGTATTAGGTAGAAAAATATTGTTACTATTATCTATAATGAAAATTCTTCTTTCCATTATTTCATTTTTGTCTGATTTTATAATTTCTACTTTTATAAAACCAAGTCTTTGTAAATGTGATATCCACCTAGATATTGTTTCTGTAGTTACATTATATAGTTCTGCAAAATATTTATTAGTTGCAAAACAATAACCATTTCTATTAGTTAGTGCTGTTATTTCTCCATATAGTAATCGTTCTGCGAACTTTAATTCTTTACAATATCTTACACCGACTTGGTATTACTGCATAATAAGCTGGTTTGTTAATTTCATTCACATAGCCTTTTTCACCTACCTTTTTACTAATTTTCAAAAATGCTCTTTTAATTGATACTGTAGACAAGTAGCCATTTTCTCCTAAAATGAACGAAACCCAAGGTTGTTCTAGCCATCTCCATTTTTTACATGGATAATAAATGCTTAAAGGTCCATATACTCTTTGGTATTGATCTTTCAATTCCTTTAATTGTTTGGTATATTCTCTGTGTAAGCAAATTGCTTTTTGATCATCATGATGTGTGTCTAAATACAAACCTAATTCAATAACTGCAAAATTCAAACATTTAATTTGACCTATCATTTCTTCTCTTATTCTGTTTCTTTCATCACAGCATTGTTCTGGTGTCATTTGACAACCGCATCCATCATCTTGCATCATATTTGCAGTATTATAACCAAAAGCTGCATTAATTCCTTGAGGTGTATAATCACAATCACAGTTTTCTAAGTTATTTCCCATACATTCACAATTTTGTTGGTTATTTTGCATACAACCACAATTTCTATTTTCTAACAACATTTATTACACCCCTCCCCAATTTCATTTGCACATTTTAAATATTCAATTTCTGCCATACTTTGACCTGGCATATATGGACTTACTAATTCTGGGAAAATAGTTCCCATTTTTAATCCACAACAAGGTGTAAAAGTTTTATCCATTTCCTGAATTGGCACATAACTTTGTGCTAGCATTGGATTACTTGGGAATGGACTTAGTTCTTCATCAAATCCACAACCACAGTCATCCATCATACTATTTTGTCCACAATTGCAACCACAGTTACATCCACAGCTAGCACTAGCACTTGGCATAAAATTACTATATTCTGCTTGAATACCTGCATTATTGCAAATGTTTTCGATTACTTGTGGGTCATAGTTGTTTTGACAGCAACATTTTCTATAACGATTCAACATTTTCTCTTTTCCTCCTTATTCTTCGTTTATACTACATTTTATGACAAAAAGAAAAAAGTGTGCCAATTTCCTTAGCAAAAAGGAATACACCTTAACTAAAGTGTATTCCCTTTTTACCACAAATTCTTATTTTATTAATCTCATATTTATTTGAAATTCATCATTCTTATTCTAACAAATAGAATAACAGCTAATACCATAGCGCCCACAATACCTACTACTACAAAAATGTTACTTATTCCTGTTTGTGGTAATTTTCCTGTAGCAATATTATCTTCTTTATCTGAATTTCCTATTCCATTTGTATTTTGATGGTTATTTCCTCCTGGTGTTTCTTCATTATTTCCTGGTTTCGGATTTGGTTCTGGCTCTGGTTCAGGCTCAGGATTTGGTTTTCCCTCTTTTACAGTAAGACGAATATAGCTGTTAGGAATTTCAATATCTTCAATTCCTTCTGAAAAAGTCATATCTTTTAAAGTAACCATTAAGTTTTGTTTTGCTTTGTCTGTTACAGTAAAAATAATTTTGAACATTGTTTCAGATTTTGTAACATCGCTTCCTTTATTAATTACTATTTTTCCATTATCTTCATTATACGTAAAAGCTGATGACCAACCATTTTGGCTTTCAATCTTTTCAAATTTCAAGCTTTCTTTATCCTCATATGCAATTGTTCCCATAAATGCACCTACGCCTTTAGTAGTCTTTACATTAGATAAATTAACGCTAATTTCTACTTTACTTCCTTTACTAACCTCATCTGGATTTTCAGTTTGTAAAGTTACTGTTGCATTTGCTGCACTTACATTTCCCATAAGTCCAATAACCAATAATATAATTAAACTGAACCCTGCTATTATTTTTCTCATAGTATCTCCTTTTTATTTATTTTTCCTATTCTACTGGACGACCAACTAAAATTAATTGTAATTGAGCTACATCTGTAATGGTAACTTTTCCATCTCTATTAATATCAGCTGCTTTAAAACGTGCTCCTTCTAGCTTTTCAGTATCTACTAGATGTAACATTATTTGTGCTAAATCTGTAATACTTACATTTCCATCTCCATTAACATCTTGAACTACACTGATAGTAAAGTTTAGAGTTGTTCCTACTTGTAAAGTCATTCCTGTTGCAAGAATTGCATTCTCATCATTAATTATATTTCCCTCTTTATCTTTAAATACCAATTCTCCTTGATGTTCTACATTTCCTTTAAAGCTTGCTATAGTTGTTTGTGGTTCTACTCTTGAAATGATTTCATCTGCAATTACATATTTGTTTGATGTAATAGAATCTGCACGAACTACTTCTTTTACAGTTACTTTTAGTTCAGCATCTCTTGAAGCAATATCTTTATCAGCATCACTTGCACACATGTTTATCATTTTGATACTAGCTTCTTTATCTTGATTTAATTCTTTTGCTCTAAATTTAACTTTTCCCATTGTTCCTGGAGTTGTAATATTATTTCCAACTGTTATAAATTTAAGTGTATTGTCATTTTCAGTAGTAGCTTCCCATCCATTTTGTGCTATTACTGCTTTTCCATCTACACGAACTAATTCTAAAGCATCTGTATCATATTGTAATTGTCCTCCAATTGCATATAAACCATTATCTATATTTTTAAAGTTTCCAATATTAATATTTACTTCAAATTCATCACCACTATTTAACTCATTTACATTTAAGTTTGAATCTGTTGGTGTCAAAGTTGTTTCAAAACTTCTAACTGTTACATCAACTGCATCACTTGTAGTTTCTTCACTTACAGTTTCTATTGATGATGTTACTTTTAAGGTATAACTTCCTGTATCTTCTGCTACGGGCTCTTTAATTTCTAATACATTGTTTGTTTTTCCTTCTAACTTGCTTCCCTCTTTATACCATTGGTAAGTTTGAGTTCCTGGAGTTTGAGTTACTGTTGGTTCAATTACTAATGGTTCATTAATTGTTGTATCTACAGATGTTTTATTCATTGTAATTTGTGCTGGAGTAGCTTTTGGAGTTACTATAGTTTCTCCTTTTGCTTCTTCAGCTTGTGCTACTGTTTCAGCAACAAAAGTTGCATCAATAATAACATTTCCATCTTTAATTTCATCATAATTTACTGTAATTTCCATTGATTTTTTATTTGTAATATCCATTACTTTACCACATACAGTAAGTGTTTCGATATCATATCCTTCATCTGGTATCACTCTAAATGTTTTGCTTTCATTTTCTTCAACATCTAAAATATTTCCTGCTGCTTTTAATTCTCTATTGTCTTGTTCATCTACTGCTTCCATTTTTCCATTTGCAGCTGTTGAAATAACTAATTGTTTTGTTGTAGTTGCATCGTTTTCAGTTCTATTTACTGCTGCAATTGCAAATGGGCTGAATGAATCACAAGTAATAATTAAACCATATTGTGTTACGATACAAGGAATTTCTTCTACTCCTGTTATATTTCCTTTATTATCTCTCATAAAGTGATATGCTTTAAAAGTAACACCTGCATCTTCTGGTCCATATCCTTCTGGGAAACCTACTGATAATCTTACTCTGTGTCCTGTTGGTATAACATATTTTTTACATGCATTTAGTGAAAGATTATAAGTTGAACTCTTTAAGATTGTTTGGTCTGTTGCTTTTAATTCATCTTCAATCTTGTCTTCCATAACATCTTGGTCATCTTTTGTTGGTTTAGTTGCTACAAGTGCAATTCTATTTTTAAGTCTATCTTCAACTTTTTCTCCATCTGATGTTATCCATTCTTGTTGAGAAAGATCTGCATCTTCCATTAAATTTGGTCTTGCAAATAGTTCCCAATTACGTGCAGCTCTCATACTGAAAGAACATGCAATTTGGTTTACTGCACCATACAATATTTCCATTGGTTCTTTACCACTATTTTTTCCAATAAGTCCTGTTGGATAAATAGCATAAGATGCTCCATCATCTGCAAACATCTCACTAGGTGTAAATTTAAATGTAATTGTACGTTTTCCATCCCATTTAAAATCTGCTACTTTAGCACATTCAGCACCTGTTAGTCCTGAAGATTCAAATTTATATCCTACTTCAGTAACTCCTTCTTTTAATAATAAATCATCATCATAAACAATTGTTACAGAATAAGTTGTTCCTACTAAAAGTGAAGCAAGTGGTGCTGGATCTTGTTTTTTAATATATGGTTTTGCTCTATATGTTCCACTTGGGTTATATAGTTTTCCACTTTGTGCAATTAATCCTGATTCATCACCTTGGTAAGTTAAGCTTCCTATTCCAAGTGAAGGATCTGGTGCAACTCTAGTTACTGCAAATTCCATATATTCACCATTTGGTACAGTAAGATATAGATAATCTCCTCTGTCTACAAATCCTCCTGCATAAGCTTCTTCATCAAAATATCCCCATTTACCTTCTCTCCATACTTCATCACCTGGTCTATATTCGTGATATTTTGCTAACAAATAATATCCTTGTTCTCTTGCTTGTTTATTTCCCATTCCTTTATAGCTTATATAGTAGTCTCCTGATTTATATTCTTCTGTTTCATTTCCTTCTTGTTTGTATTTTACTACTAAACCATCTACTTCAGTAACAGTATCAATTCCCAAATCTTCTTCTTTTAATTCTGGATATTTAAATTCGTAATTTCCTGCTGCTTCTACTTTTTCTACTGCCACATGTTCTGCTGCCATTGTTTGCGCACCAACAAATAAATATCTTGTATTTTCAAATCCTTCTACGACATCCCATCCTGGTTCTCTATCACTATAGTCTTCACCTGGTTTTTTTACAGTACGTGTGTATGGGTCATCCATAGTTACATCAACTGCATACCAATTTTTAACAGTACTTCTTGCAACTGTTTCCTCTGTTATTTGAACATAATTCCACATATGTGCAACTGCACTTCCATCTGTTTGATGAATACCTTGTACTAAAATACAAGTCATACCTAATTTGTCTAAAATTGTTTTAAAAGCTCTTGCATATCCTTCACATACACCTTGACCTTTTACTAAAATACCATAAGGTGTACTTAAAAAGTCTTCATTTCCTGGTTTGCAATCAGCCTCTAATCTATATCCTGCCATTTTTGTTATTTTATTATGCACATATTTTATTTTTTCTGCTTCAGCATTTTTTCCTTCTTCTATTTCTAATGCATTTACTTCATCTACAATTTCTTGTACTTTACTTTCAAATTCAACAATAGCTGCTTCTACTTCTGCTTGATCTTTAAATCCTTCTGTACGATAATCTTTATTATTTCCGCTACCAATATATGCATGGTAAGTTCCATTTGCATCTTTTGTTGTTCTGATAGCTAATTTGTTAAAACTTACATAAAAAATTTCTGGATAATCTGCGTAAAATGCATATCTTGCTGCATAAAATTCTTTCTTTAAATTAACAGTTCCATCTTCATATGATTTTACTTCATCTGATGTAAAATGTCCATTTGCAACTAAATCATAATTTTCTGTTCCTGTTTTAAGTTTGTCCTTCATTGCTACAATTCCATCATAAATCTTTTTAGCAGTACCACTTAATTGATCATAATGAAATCTCCCTGTTGTTTCATTTGTAGCACTTACTGTGCTACCTAATTGAATAAAACTAAATTGTGCAAGTATCATTACTGCAAGCAATAATGTTGCCATAATTTTTTTCAATTTCATAAATTTAAACCTCTCCTTTATTTTTATTTTTTTCTTTTTTTATGGCATTGAATTCTTTCTATGCCTCTACTATTACATAATGTTCCCTATTTATAATCATACTATAGGTCACATAATATATCAACGTTTCCCAATATTTTTCCGTTTATTTTTAACAAAATCACACTCCTTTTGTTTGTATTTTTTCTCTTGTAAATTTATGTCAAACCTATTTGTAGCTATTAAATATTTTATAAATCTTTTTCATTTTTGTCTAGTATTTTTTACTTTTTTCTACAAATTTTTGTCAATCCTTTAATGTCTTTTATCTGTTCAAGCTAAATATATTACAAGGTTTAGCAATGTCAGTTAAGGGACAACATCAGTTAAGCTAGCAACGTCAGTTAAGGGACGTACGTCTAACCAACAAAAGCTAACACTTTCGTCAGTTATACATACGTCCCTTAACCAACATTGCTATCTAATTATACTTTTAATACTCCACCAATTGTTCTGTTTAGTTTTGCATGTTTATGCCCTGCTAAAATTGATGCACCACCTGCAATAACTACAATATCTTCGCTTTCAATATATTTCTTTTCTTTTGCAATTTTTATTCCTTCATTTATCATGTCATCAATGCTTTCTTTAGCATCTACCAAAATAGCATTAGCATTCCATATCATAGATAATTGCTTACATACCTCTTTATTTGCTGTAATAACATAAATTGGACATTGTGGCATAAATCCTGCAAGCATTTTTGCTGTTCTTCCAGTATCTGTGTATGCAAAGATTGCTTTTGCACATAAGTCCATAGCAGTAGAACATGTAGAATAATTTAAGTTATACTCATAATCTTCATTTCCACAATCTCTTTCTTTATTCTTAAATCTCTTCCAATATTTAAGAGATCCTTCTATTGCTTCGCAAATTTTTACCATTGTTTGAACACATTCAACAGGATATTCCCCCATTGCTGATTCTCCTGATAACATGATACAACTTGTCATATCATATACAGCATTTGCTACGTCGCTTACCTCTGCTCTTGTAGGACGTGGACTATGTATCATAGATTCTAACATTTGTGTGGCAATAATAACTGGCTTTCCTGCTTTATTACATTTGCTAATAAATTCTTTTTGTCTAATAGGAACTTCTTCCATCGGAATTTCTACACCTAAGTCTCCTCTTGCTACCATAATTCCATCAGATACTTCTAAAATTGCATCAAAGTTATCAATTCCTTGTCTATTTTCTATTTTAGAAATAATTTTGATATGTGCACCATTATTCTCTTCTAATATCTTTCTAATGTTTAACACATCTTGTGGTGTACGAATAAAAGAGGCTGCAATATAGTCAAATCCTGCTGTAATACCAAATTTAATGTCTTCAATATCTTTTTCTGTTGGGCTTGGTAAATTAATATACATTCCTGGAATATTAATACTTTTTGTATTAGTTAATGGTCCACCATCAATTACTTTACATTTAATATTAGTCCCTTGAATTTCTACTACTTCTACTTTAATTAAACCATCATTAATTAAAATCATGGTACCTACATTTACTTCATTACATAAATTTTTATAGGTAATAGATACTTTCTCTTTGTCTCCTAAAATTTCGTCTGTTACTAAGGTAAAAATATCTCCATCTTTTAATTCAATACCTCCATCTTGAAATTTACCTATTCTTATTTCAGGTCCTTTTGTATCTAGCATTAATGCTACTGGTTTTCCAACCTTTTCTCTTACTTGCTTTACTGTTTCAATTCTAGGTGCTTGGTCTTGGTAATTTCCATGTGAAAAGTTTATTCTAGCAACATCCATTCCTGCTAACATTAATTTTTCTAAAACTGCTGGTTCATCTACTGCTGGTCCTATTGTACAAATAATTTTTGTTTTTTTCATTTTGTTATTCCTTCCTTTCACTTTCTTTCAACTTTAGCTTATATATATTACCACTTTTTTTCAAAAAATGCTACTATTTTTTGAAATATTTATTCACAATTAGATATCATATTTTTAAGCAAATGGAAGAAGCTACTTTATTTAAAGTAGCTTCCCCCATTTTTCTTTGCATAGAGGACTGTTTTGGTCAAATGGATAGGCCTTATTTCGGAATCGTAATCAGCGGCACAGCACCAGCTACAAGCCTTTCCTTATGCCACTTTTCCGCACCTACGTCAGCAGGGGCGTCGCTATCGTTGTTCTCGAGCGATCCTCCAACCATCTTCATGTTGCCATCCTTCCACCTAATTACTCTGTACCAGTCCAGAGTATCCTTCTCGTTGCAGAGCTTTTCCCAGGACTCGCCGTTAGTAATCCGTTGAGCAAACTCTAGCGCCCACTCAACCCAGTCGGTCGTATGTCCGCCCCACTTGTTTGCAATCTCCTCCAGCTGCCCGGCCCTCTTGGACTCCCACGTCTTTTTCGGGATCATGTTCGAGAAGCACCTGTACGCAGGATTCTTATCTGCTTCAGTCAAAGCTTCTACGATGAGCAACCTTAACTTCTCCTGCTTCTGGTCATCTCGCTTGTTCTCAAAGAGCTGCCGGTCGACAGTAGTAATGTCCACTTCGCACGGCGTTCCATCGGTCTGCATCTCTTCGTTGCTTTGCTCTGCTGCTTGCACAGACTTCACATGCACCTCTAAGATGCTCTGGAATTCCTTAAGAACAGGCAGAAATGCCCTCTCGAGTTTCCCAAGCTCCTCAGCCGAAAAAGTTTGGTCCTCTCCCATTTCCTGCAAATTAATCCGTAACATGTCCATTTTCCTCCTGTTATTCAAATTCTTTGAAGCTAATTGCTTCTCAACAATTATCTTAACATAATTTTCACATTCTGTCAACCAATTATCAGATTTATTTTACATAAAATTGACTTGTCCCTATTTTTATGCTATACTAATAAATAGAATTGGTATTAAATCGATAAAATAGGAGGAAAATAGTATGGGAGAATTTTGGGAAACCATAAAAGGAATTTGGAAATTAGAACGTCATGGAACTTTATCAGACCATATGCGTGCTAATCGAGATATCATGATGGGGAAAAATCCCTATACTGGCAAACTCCATTTACAAGAAAATACTTCTGCTAGAATAAAACGTCTTCAAAAGTATCAATGTACAGTTTCTTTTCCTATTAATCCAAATAAAATGTTGACAGTTGTTTTTTCTCTATCATATCCTCTATTTTTTATTCCCGTAAGTTCTTCTGCTAACCAATCTGTAATACCTTCATTAATTCCCCTTCCTATTTCTTTATAATATATACTTTGTTCTTCATTATTTAGAAAACTCCATCCCTTTGCATCTTCAAAAGGAGAACTTGCTTCTTTAGCAATGTATAGACCTGTTTTACTATATTCACTTTTACTGTAAGTCAATGCATGTAATATTTCATGTACAAATGTATCCTTAGTAGCAAACTTTTGTAAATCTGTATTAATTTTTCCTTGTTCTCCATTATATGAGCCATTTCTATTTTCTATCTGCTCTGGCTCATAAGTAACTTCTTTTATATTCTCATTTAATCTTTGCCTAATCTCTTCAACAGAAATAAACTGAGCAAGTAATGGATGACTTCCATAATTCTCAACAAACCACTCTATTAATTGCTCTTTGCTCATCTTCTCCATGTTTTAATTTTCTCCTTTTGTTGATATATAAGTTGATTTCTTACTTATCACAAATAAGGGAAGCAAAATTCACTTCCCTTTGTTTTTATTTTGTAATCCATTTAATTAAATTCAAGTTAGCAGAATCTAAAATCATTTCATGTTTTGGCATTACTCTAAAGGTATAGCCATAGTTTCCACCATTAACTAAATTTACTTTTCCTTTATAGGTATAAGCCCTATTTTCTTCATCTACATTTTCTAAAGTTAATGGAATAATACTAATATCGTCTACTACACCATTTTCATCAATTCTTCCATAATATACTTGTGCTTCAATATTCTCTTTATCAATATTAGATAATTGTACTTTGCATCTTACTTCAATATTGTTTCCTGCATCAATTGTAATATTGTCTAGGTTATCTTCTTGTGTAATCTGAATATCTTTCCATGTATTTTGTAAGCTTTCTTTCCACTTATTAAATCCACCTACTTTTTCTAAATCAGTATAGTAGTTGTCATATAAATTACATAATGGAATATATAGCTGATCTACATAGTCTGTTAGCATTCTAGAAGTACTAAATCTACCACCTGTTGAAATAATAGAGTCTTTCATATATTGCATCCATCTATCTGAAATGCCTTTATTATCTTTATCATAATACATTGGTATAATCTTGTTTTCTAAAGTTTCATAGATACTTTGGCTATCTGCTCTATCTTGTGTTTCATAATCAGAGTATTCTGCATTCGTTCCAATAGTCCAACCGTTTTTTGAATTATATCCTTCTGCCCACCATCCATCTAAAATGCTAAAGTTAATAACACCATTAACAGATGCTTTTTGGCCACTTGTACCAGATGCCTCCATTGGTCTTCTAGGTGTATTAAGCCATACATCCACACCACTAATTAAATATCTAGACATCGCAATATTGTAATTTTCTAATACAAATATTTTTCCTTTAAATTGTGGCTTCATAGAAATTTCATGAATGTACTTAATTAAATCTTGTCCTTCCTTATCAGCTGGATGTGCTTTTCCTGCAAATATAATCTGAACTTTACGGTTTTGATTATTTAAAATTTGAGTAATTCTTTCTAAGTCTTTGAAAATTAATGTAGCTCTTTTATATGTAGCAAATCTTCTAGCAAAGCCAATCGTTAATACATTTGTATCTAAGCTATTTACCATATTCATGATATCATCATAATGATATCCATATCTTCTTAAACGACTTACTGTATTTTCTTTGACTAAAGCAAGTAACTTTTCTTTTCTTTCTTGATGTGCTTGCCATAATTTGTCATTTGGAATATCTTGTATCTTCTTCCATACTTCATCATCATAAATTTTATCTTGCCAATATGGAATTAAATACTTGTTATATAACTTTTTTAGACCTGGTGCAAGCCATGAGCAAGTATGAATTCCATTTGTTACATAAGTAATTGGAGATTCATTTGCCGCAATTTCTGGCCAAACTTCACCAAACAATTCTCTTGAAACAGCACCATGTAACTTACTTACACCATTTTTCTTTCCAGCTACTTTTAATGCTAAAATTCCCATATTAAATCCACTATCAAGAGGAGCATTTGGTTTCATTCCCATTTCAAAGAATTCTTGTTTTGTAATTCCTAGCTTATCCCAATAATCTTTAAAATATTTTTCTACTAATTCTAATGGGAATATATCATTTCCTGCTGGTACTGGTGTATGCGTTGTAAATACTGTCTTGCTGGAAACAATATCTCTTGCAATTTGGAAAGAAATTTTCTTTTCTTTCATCAGCATATAAATTAATTCTAAAATCAAGAAAGAAGAATGTCCTTCATTCATATGATAAATGGTTGGATTTAATCCTAATGCTTTTAATAAAGCAACACCACCTTGACCAAGTACGATTTCTTGCTGAATTCTCATCTCTTGGTCTCCACCATATAGAGTTCTAGTAATTTCACGATACTCTTTTGTATTTTCGTCAATATCTGAGTCCAATAAATATAGTTCTACTCTACCAACTGTGATTTTCCATGCTTTTAAATACAACTTTCTCTTTGGAAGTTGCAAAGCTACTAAGATATCTTTATCATTACAATCTTTCACTCTTGTTAATGGTAAGCTTTCTGCATTAATATCATAATATTCTGTCTCTTGTTGTCCAACACCATTAATCTTCTGGTGAAAATATCCGTTTTTATATAGTAGCCCCACTGCTACTAATGGTATCCCTAGGTCACTAGCAGATTTTAGATGGTCTCCTGATAAAATACCAAGTCCTCCAGAATATATAGGCAAAACTTGGTCTAACCCATATTCTGCTGAAAAATAGGCAATTAAATTATTGCGATTGTCTGGATATTTTTTATCAAACCATGTATTTTTACTTTTTCTATAATCTTCAAAGTCTTCTACAACTTTATCATATTCTTTTAAAAAGTTAGTACTTTGCGCTGCTTCTTCTAATTTTTCTTGTGATACTGATTTCAAAAATTTAACAGGATTTTTCTCTGATCTTTCCCATAAATCAATATCAATTTCTTTAAATAGTCTTAAGAACTCCGTGTTCCAAGACCACCAAAGGTTATAGCTAATTTCAGATAGTTTTTCAATTCTTTTTGGCAATTGTGGATTTACTGTAATGCGGTTAAATACATACATATTTAATTCCTCCTTAGTACTTTTCAATAATTCTTTCGTAATTTATCTCTTATTTTTCTTTTTATATTATCTATTAAGATATAAAATTTGTCAATTGCTTTTTGATTTATTTTATCTCTAAAAATTCAATTTCACTTTTTTTATATTCTTCTGGTTTTAGTCCTACCTTATAATCCATTCTATCTAGTAACAATACTAAAGCTATTGTTAAAAAGCACCCTATAATGCACATTGTTCCAGCTGAATCAATAGTCCTTAATAGAAGAGATGCAAATAAAGAAATAAGTGCCCTAGCTATACTTTCTGATAAGTTATAGCAAGAGGAAATTTTACTTCTTAAAGATGCTGTTGTAAAATTATTTAGGTATCTCTTTATTAAAGTATAGAATGGCCCTTTTACTACAAATTGTACTGTATATAATATAATAACTACTGTTAACGTAAAAGTATATGGTAATTTTAATGCAACTGTTAGTCCTACTAAAATACAAGATACTGCTGTTGGAAAAGATAGAACAGCTAAAGTTTTATTGTGAAAACGTTCATGAAGCCTATTTTGATTTTTAGCTGCAATTCCCGATATCAAACCTAATGTTGCAAAAATCACACCATAATATTGTTCTGGAACATTGAATTGTTGTAATACACCACTTCTTAAACTTGTTAATGTTCCTAATAATCCTGCAAACATTGCTCCAAAAATTAGTAAATATTTTAGTCTGCTAGATTGGAACATATAGCGGAAAGAAGTTTTTAATTCTTTTACATATTCTTTCATGCTTTGTACTTTTCCTGTTTTTTGTGTTTCCCCAAACTGATATGCAATAAAAGCTGATATAATACAACTAATTAAAGCTAATGCTAATGGTATATATGGATTCAATACATACAAAAAACCTGCAAGTACTGAGGAAATAGCGTCTAAATAATAGTACCACGAGAACCCCTTGCCATCTATTTTGGAAAATCTACTTCCTCTTTTTTCATCCCTTGGTAAAGAGTCATATAATAAATTTGTTTCAGCAATCCCTTTAATATCAAAGGCTACTGCGGAAAAGAATTGTGCAATAATTAAGTACATCAAATTAGAACTCATCATGAAATACGCTACTGAAACGCCATTAATTAAATTTGCAAAAATGAGACTTTTTCTCTTTCCTATCTTTTCAATTAACAAAGTTAATGGCATTAATAATACTGACTTAAAAATTGGATATATCGCATCCGCTAATAAGACATCAGCTGCGCTAATGCCTTTTGACTGTGTTAAAAATAAAAATAATATCGTATAAAAAAATAGTAAATCCCATGAAATTGCTTTATATATGGGAAATAATCTGACATTCTTTTCTTCTTTCGTCTCCACTTTATCACCTTTAAAAGCAAATTTGACAATTTGCATAATTATCTTGTACGAAGCTTTCCTCATTTCGCAAGAAAATTTCTACAATATAAAAAATTATACAAATATTTGTTAAATTTTGTCAAGAGGATAGAGCTCAGAAAAAAAATTAATAAAATTTTAATAGCAATTTTGAAGTACAAGCGTTATAATAAACTTATCAAGTATAAAAAATTAGGAAAGGAAACTATCAGTTTTGTAAACTGATAAAGAGATAAATTATGAAAAAATGGATTTTGAGAATTTTTTTACTTTTAGTAATTATAGTAGGTATTATTACTGGCATCTTTATTTACAATGGTCACGAATTATATAAAAATGCTTTGAATACAATTAGTCTTTCTGACAAAGTAGATAAAATTCAAAAAGATGAAAACTATATTAAATTAGAAGATTTACCTAAAGATTATAAAGATGCAGTTATTTCTGTTGAGGATAGACGCTATTATAACCATGGTCCTATTGATTTAATTGGTATCTCTCGAGCACTTTATACTAATCTTAAAAATCAACAATTTTTAGAAGGTGGCAGTACTATTTCACAACAAGTTGCTAAAAATTTATACTTCATCTCTCCTGATGAAAATGCTGCTCATCGTAAAGTTGCTGAAGTATTTATGGCTAGTGATTTAGAAAAAGCTTATGGTAAAGATACTGTTCTAGAACTATATGTGAATACGATTTACTTTGGTGATGGCTATTACGGAATTCAGGAGGCAAGTCAAGGCTATCTCAAAAAAGATGCCAAAGACTTAACTTTATTCGATAGTACTTTAATGGCTGGTATTCCTAATGCTCCAAGTAGCTATGCTCCTACTGTTAATATGGATTTAGCTTTAAATAGACAAAGAAAAGTTATTTCTACTATGGTGGAAAATAAATATATTACTCAAGAACAAGCTGATGAGTTAATTAGACAGCAAGATGACTTTAAATTACCTAACAAATAAATGTCTATGTCAGTTTAAGGACGTACGTCTAACCAACAAAAGCTTCGCTTTCGTCAGTTATACATACGTCCCTAAACTGACATTATGCTTCTATCCAATCTAAAATATCATAATATACTTTTTCTTTAATATCTTCATTTAATAATTCGTGTCTCTTTCCTTTATATAATTTATGAGACATATTTTTATATCCAATTTCTTTTTCTAAAAATTCATAAGCATTTATCCACTTTTGTAAACTACCAATCACTGGATCCTCATCCCCTGCAATAAAGAATATTGGAAGCTCTAAATTTTGCTTTTTCCATCCTTTTTTTGAATACGTTTTTTGTACTAACTTATATAAATTTTGAAAACCATTTAAAGTAAAGATATATCCACATTTTTTATCTTGATTATATTTTTCTTTATTTTCTTCTTCACTACTAATCCAACAATTCTCATCTTCCTTCTCTCTTTCAAATTTCTTAGGATAGGAAGAAAAGGTTAGCTTTTGCATTAACTTGCTTCTGTACTTATCTCCTTTGAACTTCTCCATCACTTTTGCTAAAAAAATCCCAAATCCTGCACCAACATTTTTGCTAGGAGAACCACAAACAATTAGTTTTTTAATTTCATTATCATATTGTTTTAAATAACATCTTACTATCATGGAACCCATACTATGTCCCAAAAGATAAACTGGCAAATCTAGATATTCTTGTTTAATTTCTTGTGTTACTTGATGTAAATCTTCTACAATATAATTTGCTGTCGTATCATAAAAATATCCTAAATCGTTATCTTCTTTCACACTATCGCCATGTCCTCTATGATCATGTATTACTGTTATATACCCATTCTCTGTTAAGAATTCCATAAAAGGATAATATCTTTCTTTATGCTCTGCCATTCCATGAGAAATTTGTACAATTCCCCTTATCTCTTTGCTTTCTGGTAGCATAATTGTCATAGCTAATGCTAGTCCATCACATTTAGATTCTATCTTTCTTTCAATTTGTTTCATTTACACCTCTCCTATAATCTTTTGGTAGTTTCGACTTTTATGTCTTCTATTGTATCATATTTCAATGAAAATGCAACCCAGAACTATTTTCACGTGTTTGTCTCAATTTATTTCTTATTCTAAATAGTTTTTTCCTATAATCTTTATAACGATTTGTTTTGATTTTAGCAATAACATTTTGTTCTACATTATAATTTCCTTAGTAATATTTTATTATTATGTTTTAGGGGGCTAAAATATGAAAACTCGTATTAAAGATTTAAGGGAAGATCATGACCTTACCCAAAAAGAATTAAGTAAGTTTCTTAATATTTCACAAGTTGCATACTCTTATTATGAACTAAATCGTAGAAATATTCCATTAGAATTACTTGCTAAATTAGCAGATTATTATCATACTAGTGTTGACTATTTATTGTATCGTACTGATGATATGACACCTTATCCAAAAAATAATAAGCCAAATTGTAAAGAAACACTTGTGGTATAAAAACTTATTATTAAAATTCCAGTATCAAAATTTATACTGGAATTTTTCTATTGTATTCTATATTTGCAGAACTTTTGTTTTTTATTGAATATTTTAAAAGCAAGTCTTTTAAACTTGCTTTTGGTGCCTTAGCGAAGGACGTATGCGAAAAATTCCTTGTACAAAAGCACTCTATTATCCGTTTCAAAATCAGTTATAGCAATAGTTTCAGAAAAGTGTATACCCACTTTTGAAATTTTTCGCCTTAACTGTTATTTTTAATTTAACATAACTTTTTATATTTGGCAATACATTTTGAAAAGAAATTTAATATATATCATTATTTCCAAACTCTATCACAATTTTTAGTTTCTTTATCTTTGAATGCTTTAAAAATATCTACATTATTCATATTGGCTATACTAAGTAAATATATAAAGCAATCTGCTAATTCTTCTTCAACACTATCATTATATTCTTTTGCTATATCTAAATGTCCATTTGTGTTTTTTCTTATTGCTTTAGCAAGTTCTCCTAATTCTTCTAAAAACAATATCATTTCTCTTTCAATTGTAACGCCATCAAATCTTCTAGCTTTTTTCATATCCTTTATATATTTTTGAATTTCTGCAACAGAACTTTTTTCATTTAATAATTCCAATTTTTCTTTCAATTCCATATCTTACTCCTATATTTTTTTATACATATTAGCTAATTTATTCGCTACCTCATAGCTTTTCTTATAAAACTCTAGTGGTGTTAAATTCAAATATTCATATCTATATACTGATTCCAAAGTAATATGTCCACTAAAATTTGAAGTGACCCACGAAAGTTGGACAGTTTTTTATGCTACTTGTTCAAAATCAATTCTATATTGAATTGGACTTTTTCCTTTTAGTCTTAATTTTATACGCTCATTATTATAATAATTTATATAATCTATAAGTTCTCTTTTAGATTGAGCTACACTTTCAAATGTTTTATCATAGAAAAACTCTGTCTTTAATAAACCAAAGAAGTTTTCTGCACAAGCATTGTCTAAGCAATTTCCTTTTCTAGACATGCTTTGTATGATTCCTTTTTCTGCTAGACGATTTTGATATTTCTCCATTTGATATTGCCAACCTTGATCTGAGTGAAGAATCAAATTGGTATTGTCTGAAATCCTTATAAATGCTTTGTCTAGCATATCTTCTATTTGATGAAAGTTTGGGCTTTCAGATATATTATAACTTATAACCTCTCCATTAAACAAGTCTACTATGGGAGATAAATATATTTTTGTATCTAATACATTAAATTGAGTAACATCTGTAACCCATTTTGAATTTGGCTTATCTGCTTTAAAATCTCTCTTTAATATATTTGGAGCAACTTTTCCATAATTACCTTTATATGAGCGATATCTTCTTACTCTTACAAATGATTGTAACCCTAACTCTTTCATTAATTTATAAACGGTTTTTTTATTTAATTTATAGCCTCTATTTAAAAGTTCATATGTAACTCTACGATAGCCATATCTTCCTTTATTTGAAAGATATATTTGCTTTATCACTTCTTTAACTTCTTCATATTTATCAGGTCTTTCTAGTTTGCTAATGATGTCATAGTAAGTGCTTTTAGATAATTCTGCTTTTCTTAATAGAGCCGTTATTTTATACTTTTGCCTTAATTCATAAACGGCTAATGCTTTTTCTTTTTTTGTTGGCTTGTTCTTTTTTGAACTAAGGCTTGTAATTTTTTTAAGTAATCGTTCTCCATTCTTAAATCTTCTATTTCTTTTAAAAGTTCTTCATTACTTTTATCAGATTTTAGAGAAGATTTAGAAGTAGATTTTATGGATGTATTTGAATTAGTATTTTGTTTATTTTTCTTCTTTTTCACACGATTTACTCTTACTCTATCAATTGCGATATTTCTATTATTAAGCAAATACCCGAGCACCTTTTTCATCATACATTTGCTTCCATAATACAACATTTGTAGAAGAAGGCAATCCAAAATGAATAGCCGTCTTTTCAAAAGATAAATGGTTAGCATACATATATTCTACCACATCTACCTTGAATTTGCCATCATATTTCTGAATTGGCTTTGGTATAAGTCCATTTTTACCATAAGTCTTATACCTATTAGTCCATACTCTTATTTGTTCTTGATGGACATTAAATTTTCTTGCTGCTTCTCTATATGAATGCTTTCCATAAACAACATATTTTACTACTTTAAATTTAAAATCAAATGAATATTTAAACATACTGGTGAACCTCCATACTTTAATATTTTTGTCCAATATTTTTGGTTCACCTCAAAGTAAACTTATTTTGAGAAAGGAGCGTTGGAGCTATGAGTTACGCTATCGTAAGAAATGAAAAATTAACACGAGCAGAAATAAACGGAAAAGGCACTCATAATAATAGAAAAGCAAAAAATCATTCTAATAAGGATATTGATCCTACTAGAACACATTTGAATTATTATATTAAGAAAAATGAGTTCACATATACAAAAGAATTTGATAAATATATAAAAGAAAATAATTTACAAGGTCATCTTCGTAGTAATAGTATTATAATGTGCCAAATGATATTTACTTCCGACCAAGCATTCTTTGATAAAATTGGAGAAAAAGAAACTAAACGATATTTTGGTGAATGTTATAAATTTATCTGTAATTACAAAAATTTAGGAGAGAAGAATATAATATCAACTGTAGTACATCTTGATGAAGGAGCACCACACATGCACTTAATGTTTGTACCTGTTGTGCATACAAAAGATAAAGAAGGCAATAAAATTGATAAGGTATGTGCTAGGGATTTTTGGAAAGGCAGAGATAGTTACAGGAAGTTACAAGATGCTTATTTCAATCATGTTAAATCGAAAGGCTTTGATTTAGAACGAGGTATGTTTGTTGAAGATACTAACAGAAATCATTATACAATTGAAGAATATAAGAAGATTACAAATTATGATAATACTAAAAAACTTTTAAATGAAATAAAACTTGAACTACCAGAAGTTCCAAATATAAATGACATTAGCAAGTTTTCAATAAAGCGAGATGAAAAGATATTAGAAAAAATTGTAAAACCTAAAGATGATTTAATTAAAGAATTATATAAAGATAACTTATCATTGCATAAAGAATTAACAAAACAGTCTAAAGTTATTGATGAAGCTCAAAGATATCAAAATTAATAAAGAATTTCTTATTCTTGCAAATACACCATTAATATAATTTTGAGTTACATTAAATTTTTTGCATGCGACCTTTATGCTTTTATCATCAAATGAGGTAGCAGAAAAAAATCTTAATATTTCTTTTTCTGTTCTGTTAGCAGTTAATCCACTAATAAAGACATCTATTTCATCATATTCTTCATATTCTTCAATTGAATTATCATTTTCTCCATTTATTTTTAAATTTATATCATATGCTTGTCCTTGAATCTCATGTGATGAAAATTCCTTTATTTTTGATATTGCATAATAATATAGCTTTTTATAAAAAATAGAACTATAGCTACTATCATATTCATCTGTAGTAATTTTAGGTTGCCCTTCTTCTGTAATTGGATTTCCATTATTCATTAAATAAATATATCCTTCTTGCATTAAATCATAATAAAAATTTGGTACTGCTTTAAATCCATTATCTTTCATATATCCAATGGCTGATTTCGTTGCAATTTTAATCACAGCCATAATTTCCTCAATATTCTTTTTACAGAAAGATGCAGGTAAACCACAAGACTTGTGTTCTCCAATATATAGTCTTGTTCTATAAACGCCTGGTCTCTTTTCAAATTTATTTACTATTTGTGAATAATCTTGTCTGCTTCGCCCCATTACTCCTGTAACTAAATCATATACTGAAATATCTAATTCTTTTGCAAGATTTTCTAATTGTCCTAAAGAAAAATAAGTTCTAACATTAGGATTTATTTCTTCTATAAAATTTTCTCTTTTTGAAACTATTAATTTATCTTTCGCTTGTTGATACCTTTGCGAATAACATCTGTCTTGTCTTCCTGCTACAAAGTCATAATATAATTGCTCACTTTTATCTAATACATATACCATAAAATCTCTTGGGCTTATTCCATATATTTTAGAAAGTTCTTGAATTTCTGTATATGTAAACATGTAATTTCCTGTTCTTTTCATTCTTAATGGCAAAAAACTATCTAATATTGAATTTCCTTTATTAGTTAATATATCTTCTTTATATTTTTTGTATTTTACTGAATAAAAATAACCAGTATCTTCTTCACTTTTTGGACTTCTTCTTAAATCTTTTATTCCTAAAATATTTCTGGCTAAATCTTTTTTATTGATTTTGAATCTTTTTTCATATTCATCCATTTCTGCATATGAAAACTTACTTGTAAAATCACTTGTAACTTTTCTTTGTAATATAGCATTTAGAATTTCTTTCTCAATTTCACTAAAATATTGGTTTTTAGCATCTAAATAAACATTAGATTTAGCTTTAGCATATGTGCCTCTTTTTAATTCGTAAATCATATGTTTTTTTATTCCTAATAAATCAGCTAATTGTTCTAAAGAAACACCCAAATATGCACTTATTTGATTTAATTCTTGAATAGTAAAGTTTTTGGAATCATCATATTTAATTTTATATTTCATACATTGCATCATTCATATAAATATTCTCTTTTCTTAAAATCATTTTGTCATATCTCGATATCTTTTTAATATCTTATTTTTCGTTTATTTCTATATACTTGCTTAATTCAGTAAAATCATCATTAGAATTTACATAGCCTCGTTTGAGGTAACTATTGCCACCCTCAACACTACAAGCACCACATTTACAAGTAACTTTATCGTGAGTATGCTTTGACACTATGATATCTCCACATAAATTACATTTAATTGAATTTTTAATAATCTTTTTCAAATTTACACCTCATTATCTTCTTTATTATTTATATCAATATGCTTATTTATATCTTCTTCAGTTGGTAATTTATCTAGTATTTCTTTTGGTAATTCATTTCTAACTTCATAAGAAGTAACTCCGATAGGGGCATTTGTTCCTTTTAAAGCCCATTCTACAGATAATTTATCTTTTCCTTTACAAAGTAATAGACCAATAGTTTGATTATCTTGTTCTTTCCTTAATGTTTCATCAACAGCCGTTACATAGAAACTTAATTGTCCAGTATATTCTGGTTTAAATTCATTGTTTTTTAGTTCAACAACAATATAACATCTTAAGTCTAAATGGTAAAATAGCATATCAATATAATAATCTTGATTTTCAGTAGAAATTTTATATTGATTGCCTACAAAGCTAAATCCTTTTCCTAATTCTAGTAATACATTTTTTATTCTTTCCATCATCGCATTTTCAATGTCTTTCTCAATAGCTTCTTCTTTTATTCCTTCAAGTTCAAAAATATATGGGTCTTTAATTACATCTCTTGCAAGTTCACTTTGTGGAATAGGTAATTTATCTTTGAAATTTGTAAGTTTCTCGGTAACTGCCTGTCTTTCATATAATTGTAAATCTATTTGATGATCTAAAACTGTTTTTGCCCAACCATTTTCTACACACTTTTCTGCATACCAATTTCGTACATTATCATCTTTAATTTTTTCTAATAATATGCAATTATGAGTCCATGGCAATTTTGCCACTGCTGGTGGCAAAATTGATAAATCTTTGTATTTTTCATAAAATTTCTTCATTCTTGCTAAATTTCTTGTAGAAAATCCAGTTGAATCTGGAAATTCTAATTTTAAAGCAATAGAAAAATCATTAACAAACTTATTTCCATATTTTGCATTTTCGCTTACAATTTTACCAAGCCTAAAATATAGTTTAATCAATTCCATATTAGCATTTTCTTGAACTTCATATCTTGTTTTTAGAATATCTTGTTTAGCATATAAAACTAAATCCTTAAATTCTTTATCTAACATATTATCTTCCATATTAACCTCCAATTTTGCCAACGCCATTGGCAATTTTCATTTTATTCTTTATTTCTTGCTCGACTTTTATAAACATTTTCTTGATTTTTACAGCTAAATGTATCATATTCAGTTTTTGGGTTTGGTGCTGTAAATGCTTTGCCACAATGTTTACAAAGTTTCAAATATTTCTTTTCTTCTATTGCAAATAATTTAAAATCTTCATCTATGTATTCTTTTAAACTCCTTACATGTATTGTAATTCCATTATATTCTAAATTAGTTCTAATATGGTTTGATTCTAACTTTTCAATTAGATGATAGTCTATATATTCTTTATTTTCTTTTTTTAGTTCTTTCAATATTTTATATAAAGTTTGTGCATAATTTACTACCATATCAGCTTGTTCATAGTATTTTTCATTTTTATAATATAACTCGTTTAAATCTGGAGTAATAAATTTTTCCATACTATGCTGACAAATAAGTTTATTGCTTTTTTCTATTAGTTCTTTTATTTCTTCTTTACTAGCTGTTGGAAAGAAGATTTTAAAATAATCTAGTATATCCATTGTATTAAAGCTATCATAATATTCTTTTCCTGTTACATTATTAAATTCTTTTAGCAATACTTTTTTATCTAATGTATAATATCTATTTACTGGCAAATTATGAATTAATCCTAAAAGTCCATATTGATTTACAAATTCTAGTAATAAACTATCAGTTTCTTCTTTATTTTCTAACGATAGTTTTCCTAAATTTATAAAATCTATTAATGGTTTGTCGTTTTCTTCATAATCATCAAAACTAATCACAGTATAATTCGACATATTTATAGTATTATCAATTTTAGGTACAACATATTTAATATTGTTTATAACTTTTATCTCATATTCTTCAAACTTCGGTAGAGACTCATTATTAAAGCCATATTCTAAATCAAATCTCATATTTTTTCTCCAATCTAAAAATTTTTTCAAAAATTTCGCAGTAATATATTGACAGCAATAAAATATTACAGTATAATTTTAAATATGTAATATATTTATCGATTATAAATATTACTTTTATTTTTAAGATAATACTTAATATCTACAAATATATTACATTGAAATATAATAAATGTCAACACCTATACAAAAATAAATAGCGTTATATGGGATTTCTATGCCTAAAATAATGCAAGTAAAAAATATTAGTACATATTTAAAGGGAAGGAGGTTTTTAACATTGAATAAGAAAGATAAAATTTTAAAATTGTATTATGAAGAACATTTAAAACAACAAGATGTTGCTCAAAAAGTTGAAGTTTCTCAAGGTTACGTATCACAAGTTATAAAAACTGATAAGAGATATAATGATAATAGAGAAACCAAACACAAAGCATCTATAATAAAAAAAGCAAATTATAATAAACAATATTATAAAACTTATAAGCGACCTAAAAAAGAAGATAATTCATATCAAGAAATGCAAGCACAACTTGAAAAAGATATTGCTGAATTATCTTATTATCATAGCTATAATATGTCTGATTATGATTTTGTTAAATGTAATTCAAGTGCTTATCATAGAAATAGCAAAGGTAATTTATCATTAGTAAATGGCTTAACAGTTGGATTTGATGTTCCTAGAGCGGTAAATATGAATATCAAAGTGCCAACTCAAAAGTACAAACACCGATTTTGTATGAGTTAGTAATATTTTATTTAAGACTTCTATTAGATAGAGGTCTTTTTTATTACACTCTTTATGCAAAAGAAAATAAGTAATCACATTATGAAGAACAGGAGGAATTGTCATGGGTAATAAAACAAAAAAGAAAGATGAAATAGTTATAATAAACAAATTTAAGGAGAACTCTGCTGAAGATGTAAGAGTTTCTATATCAAAGATTTTTGAAATGTTTTGCAGTATGCAACTAACGAAAAAATAAGTTAATACACAAAATTTAGTTTCTGCCTATAATTTAGGCTATTGATTTTTATATTAAATCATGATAAATTAAGAACATAAATTATAGGTGGAACTTACTAAAGGAAAAGGAGGATAAATTGCTAGTAAGTAACACAAAAGTATATAACTGTGCTTTATATTGTAGATTATCAAGAGATGATGAATTACAAGGAGAAAGCAACAGTATAACAAATCAAAAAGAAATTTTAAAACAATATGCTAAAGAAAATAATCTAAATATTTATGACATTTATGTTGATGATGGTATATCTGGAACTACTTTTGACAGACCTGATTTTAATAGAATGATGCAAGACATTGAAGATAAAAAAGTAAATATAGTAATTGTAAAGGATACTTCAAGACTTGGCAGAGATTATATAAGTTTTGGAGAATATATAGAGAAATATTTTCCAGAACATCAAGTTAGGTTTGTATCTATCATAGATAATTATGATTCTGAAATTGATAATGGAATTGCAGATACACTTCCATTTAGAGCAGTATTAAATGATTTGTATGCTAGAGATACATCAAAAAAAGTAAAAGCTACAAAACATAGAAATGCTATCAATGGCTTATTTAATGGAAAATTTGCACCTTATGGGTATATGAAATCTCCAGAAAATTGCCATAAACTCATCATAAATGAAGAATATGCTAAAAATGTAAGAAGAATATATGACTTATATTTAGAGGGAAAATCATCAATACAAATTGCTTATATTTTTAATGATGAGCATATACCTACTCCCTCTCAAACAATGGGACAAGAATATAGACTTTCTCCACTTTGGAAAACTGATACTATTAGGAGAATACTAAAAAATGAAATGTATATTGGAAATATGGTACAAGGCAAACAAACTCAAATCAATTACAAATTAAAGAAACCTGTTCATAATAAAAAAGAAGATTGGATCATTGTTCCAAATACTCACCAACCTATTGTTGATAAAGAGAAATTTTATGCAGTTCAAGAAATTATAAAAAGCAGAGCTAAAACTAGAATAAAAACATTAAACTTAAAATTAAAAGGCTTATTATATTGTAAAGAATGTGGTAAAAAACTGGGAGCTCGTACATCTCACTATAACAATGGTAATTGGAAACATATTTATTTATATTGTCATACTTATCATTCATTACCAAAATTAAAACTTTGTACTTCTCATTGTATGAATTATACTAATTTAGAAAATGCAGTTATTGAAGAAGTACAAAATATATGTAAAAAATATTTAGATATAAAGAAATGTAAACAAATTATTGATGATAACAATAACAATGTTCAAAATGAAATTGAACTAAACAAAGAAAAAAGCAATTTAGCAAAAGCCATTGAAGTTTTAGATTTTCAAATAGAAAAACTATATGAAGATAAACTAAAATGTCTTATCAATGACAATGATTTTTCAAGAATGTATGAGAAAAAAGTTAATGAAAGAGATTCTAAAACTAAAAAACTTGAAGAATTAAATACTGTCAAATTTGAAAGAAATGTTGTTGATTATGAGAAAATCATACAAGACTTTTTAAAGAAAGAAAACATTACTGCTTATATGCTAAATAGCTTAATTGAAAAAATTGAAATTGACCAAAATAAACAAGTAACTATATACTATAAATTCGCAGATTTAAACACTTTGTTATGTATTTCCGCTGATATGTTCTTGTAATTTGGATAACGGATATTTTGTACTTAAATCACTTACATAGAAATAATCGTGTTCATTAAAGAATAGGTACAAGCTATCTTTAATAATTACTCTATGGGGCTCTACATACGCTAAATTGGTATGCTCAATTATTCTTAGACAACCATTTATTATTTGTGGCTGTTCCTTTCCTTTAAATTTTAAACGGCACGCCCATTCGATTTTAGAGAGTAATTCTTTACTCATATTGATTTCTTGTTTAATTATATGTAGCATAATACCACAAAAACCTCCTTCTTTCAAGACTTTTGGTCAAAAAAAGACCGCTTCATTTTTTGAAACGGTTTAAGTTTTTGTGTTGCCAAATTCTTATAATCTTGAAATCAAGTTATATCAAGTATTATAGAGAGTTCGACAAAAACTCGTCTTGGTG
>CANDRW010000021.1 GCA_947388675.1 uncultured Clostridium sp.
TGGCAGAGATTATATAAAAACAGGTTATTACATAGAAAACTACTTTCCAGAAAATAGTATTCGCTATGTTTCTATATTAGATGGAATAGACACTTATTTAGATAGCACCAATAATGATGTAACACCATTTAAAGCAATTATTAACGATATGTATGCAAAAGATATTTCTAAAAAGATTAAAGGTGTATTAAAAGAAAATGAATTAAAGGGAGAATATTTAGGAAGCTATGCACCTTATGGTTACAAGAAAAGCAAAGAACAGAAAAATAAATTGGAAATAGATGAAAATGTTTCAAAAATAGTAGAAAGAATTTTTGAGTTATATGAAGAAGGTAATGGTTTTCAAAAGATAGCAACCATATTGGATAATGAAAATGTAATAACACCAAGCAAGTATTTAGGAATGAGTCATCAAAGAGAAAGTTGGAGTCCTAAAACAATAAGAGCCATACTTGTAAATGAAGCATATATTGGAAATACTGTTCAAAATAAATGTACATCGATATCCTACAAAATAAAGAAAAAGAGAAAGAAAAATCCAGAAGAATATATTAGAGTGGAAAACACCCATAATCCAATTATTTCAAAAGAATTATTTTACAAGGTTCAAGAAATGATAAAAAGCAAAAAGAATGTATCGTTACCCAAGCATAATTTTCTACTAAAAGGTTTACTATTTTGTCATAATTGCAAAAGAAAGTTAAGAGTATGTTATAGAGGTAAAAATACTAAAATAGGATACATAGATTGTAGCTTAGCAAGGGGAAAAGAGAAGAAATGCCAAACTTGCAATTATAACTACAATAAGTTTGAAGAAAAAGTGCTAACTATTATTAGAGAAATATGCAATACATATGCAGATAAAAACGAACTAAAAAAGATATATGAAAAATATAAAAACAATTATGAAAGTTTAATTGAAAAAGAAAATAGGCAGCTAAAAAGTATAGAAAACAAAGTAGCAGAGATATCCAAGAAAATAGATAAAATTTACTTAGACAGTGTAAATGGCTTGATTTCAAATGATGACTACTTTAAATATTCCAAAGGATTTATAGAAGAGAGAGAAAGACTAAAAAAAGAAAAGATAAGTATTGAGGAAAAGATAAATATTTTAAAAGAGAAGAAGCAAAACAAGGAAAATGATGCAAACATAGAAGCAATTGTTAATGACTTTCTAAAACTTGAAAATCCAAGTAGGAAAATCTTACATGAACTAATAGACAGAATAGAATTAGACGAATACAAAAATATTTACATTTACTTTAACTTTTCTGAATTAAATATGCTAAGTGACCAATTAGGAAAAGAATGTATTATACAAAGTGCATAGTCATAACATAAAATTTTTTTATATAGTATTGGTAACTTTATAAGTGCCTCACACTTAGCATGGCTATATGATATCTACTGCAAAACAGGAATTAGAGTGCCATTTCCAATCATTAGTGATAGAAATGGGAAAATTGCTAGAAAATATGGAATGATATCTAATGATGTAAGTAATACAGAAACTGTGAGAAATGTTTTCATTATAGATGATAAAGGAATAGTTAGACTAATTCTTGTTTATCCGATGAATGTAGGAAGATCAATCCCAGAAATTTTAAGAGCATTAACTGCACTTCAAGTAGCAGACGCTAACAAACTTTCTATGCCAGCAAATTGGATACCTTGTGAGCCAGGAATTTTAGCTGTTCCAAAAACTTTTGCAGAATTAGAAGCGAGAAAAAGAGAAATGGAAAAAAATCAGAATGGAATGAGTTGGTATCTAGGTTTTCAAAATGTAAAAGATTGTAAGGTGTTAGAAAATGATAATTGCGCTTGTGATAAAATAGAAGAAAAGGTAAATAAAGAATTAGAGAGATAAGAGTAAATAAGTTTAGATAAAAAAGCCAGATTAGTTTTGAGCAAATCTTAAATTAAAAATATGTTAAATAAAATTTGAAAAAAATAGCCATACTAATAATATTGAAAAATATTAAAGGAGGCTATTTTTTTATGGAAAAAAATCAAAAAATCAATTGTACCGTAACAAGTTGTAAATACAATGATAAACAATGTCAAGAATGTAAATTAGAACAAATTATAGTAACACCAATTATTGGCTGTGAAACCAAAGAGCCAGATGAGTCTATGTGCAGTAGTTATAAACATGAAAAATAATTGACGTTTTATGTTGAAAAATAATGAAAAATGTGTATAATAAACTTAGTACGTTTCAAAAGAACTATTTTTTAGGAGGGATATTGATGAAAATTCAATTGCCCAAAACGTTCGAGTATCATGATGGACCCACACATGCTGTGGTTCATGATGGAGTCTTAGAAATGACTCCTATTGATTTCGAGAAAACGATGTATCATTTGACTTATCGGCTAAAAGGAAAGGTAAGGTGTGCTTATTGTCACAGAGTTCTAGATGCAAATAGACTTACGTTAGATCATGTTTTTCCACGGGATCATGGTGGGATATCTATCCCAAACAACTTAAAGCCATGTTGTAAAAGATGTAATGAAGCAAAGAATAATTTACTTCCATGGCAGTATAGTAGCTTGCAGAATTTATCTAAAAAAGAAAAAGCGCAGGCAGAAGAAAAATATCAACTTGAGAACATGGAAGCAAGAAGAGGAAAGGGAATTCTAATTCCTAGAAAATGGTACGAGATGAGGAAGAATTATTCTGTATTTGCATTAATTACTTCTGAACGGCCATTTAAGGAGTCAAAAAAATATCAAAGAGTGCTGGAAATGTATGAAACATATGGAAGGATTTGCAAACCCATCGTGGTATCACAAAACCGTTTTGTACTAGATGGTTTTACGGCGCTTTTAGTAGCAAAAAATTTAGGGTTAGACATTCCGCTTCCCTTTATTACCTTAGAAAATGTCATTGTCATTTGAAGCAACTCCTCCAAGACATGTTATGTTTTGGAGGAGTTTATTTAATACTTGACTTTTAAAATAATTAGCAATAAAATAGGGTAAAAATAACAAAGGAGGATAAAATTATGCCATTAGTAACAACAAAAGATATGTTTGAAAAATCAATGAAGGAACATTTTGCTATAGGAGCATTTAATGTTAATAATATGGAGATTATACAAGGTATTGTAGATGCAGCAGCATCTGAAAATTCACCAGTTATTTTACAAGCATCTTCTAGTGCAATTAAGTATGCAAGAATAGGATATTTAAGAAAGATGATAGAAGCAGCATTAGAAGAACATGATATTCCTGTTGCACTACATTTGGATCATGGAGCAGATTTTGAAACTTGTAAAATGTGTATTGATAATGGTTTTACATCTGTTATGATAGATGGTTCTAAATATGACTTTGAGGAAAATATTGCTGTAACAAAACAAGTAGTAGAATATGCTCATAGCAAAGGAGTTGTAGTAGAAGCAGAACTTGGAAAACTAGCAGGAGTAGAAGATGAGGTAAATGTAGAGGCATCTGATGCAATGTATACAGACCCAGACCAAGCAAAAGAGTTTGTAGAAAGAACAGGATGTGATTCCTTAGCCATTGCAATTGGAACAAGCCATGGTGCATATAAATTTAAAGGAGAGGCAAAATTAAGATTTGATATTTTGCAAAAAATAAAGGAAAAATTACCAAATACTCCAATTGTATTACATGGTGCCTCAACAGTTATTCCAGAATTAGTAGAAATGTGTAATCAATATGGTGGAGATATTCCAGGAGCAAAAGGTGTTCCAGATGAAATGTTAAATGAAGCAAGCAAGTCAGGAGTTTCTAAAATCAATGTAGATACAGACTTACGTTTAGCAATGACTGCAGCAATTAGAAAAACATTTGCAGAAGATGCTTCTGTATTTGACCCAAGAAAATATATGTTACTAGCAAGAGATTTAATTAAAGAAACAGTACAACACAAAATAAGAGATGTATTTGGTTCTAGTAATAAGGCTTAATGTCACTTTAGGGACGTTCTTTAAAACTGACAAAAGTGTCAGTTAAACCTACGTCCCCAAAACTGACAAAAATGTCAGTTTCAGGGACATACTTAAAAACACAGTTTACTATAAAATAGCAAACTGTGTTTTTTTAAACCTTTCCAAATTGTTGTCTTAATCTTCGCTCAGCATCTTTTTTAGCAATATCTTCACGCTTATCATATAATTTTTTCCCCTTGCAAATACCAAGTTCCATTTTAACAAATCTACCAGAAAAATATAGGCTAATAGGGACTAGAGTATAACCTTGTTGTTTAATAAGTCCAATCAATTTATGTATTTCTTTTTTATTTAATAAAAGCTTGCGATCACGTAAAGGGTCTTTATTAAAAATATTTCCTTGTTCATAAGGAGAGATGTGCATGCTATAAAGATAAGCTTCTCCATTCTTAATACTTGCATAACTATCCTTTAGATTTACTTTCCCGGTTACGAATTGATTTTATTTCAGTTCCTGTTAAAACAATTCCCGCTTCTAATGTATCTGTTATAGTATAATTATGTCTAGCTACAGGATTTGTAGCAATTACTTTTTTATTCATATATGTAAACTCCTTTAAATTATTGTATAACTTTATATTAGTTTATTTCAGTTATTTTTGAAATAGTCTTAATAGTATCTGCTTGAAAAATAGAAAAACACATATTATTAAGACTATTTAACTAATAATAACTAATTAACATTACTCATCATCATTATCATCATGATTATAAGTAGTTATGTTGTTTTGTTTTGCATAATACATCACTAAAGCTACAATGATAATACCAACAATTGCAAGAACCATCCAAGTCCATACATTGTTTGATATATTACCAAATAGACCAGTAGCACCAGTATCAGCAGATGTTCTAGTAGCTGTATAACCACCATTATTATCAGTTGTTATACCACTTGTTCTATTATCACGGTTCATACCATTGTCAATACCATTAGCAACATCTCTAGCACCATTTCCAACAGCATTTGCGCCATCTTTAACGCCATTCACAACGCTTTTTCCAGCATTTTCCATTACGTTCTCAGCGCCACCAACAAAGTTTCTAATACCATTTACGGCATTGTCCATATCAGTATTGGCAAATACATTTGGAATAAATGCAAAAGTAAAAATAGCTAATACAATAGCTGTTATAAAAAGTTTCTTTTTCATAAGACGAAATCCTCCTTTTATCAAAATTGGGTTCAATATTATTATTCATTTTAAAAAATAAAATATTCTGATAAAAAGTGGAAACTCTTAAATTTAAAAAACTGTTAAACTTTGAAAAATTTAACAGTTTTAGAATTTACTTTAAACGAATCATAATAGCGATAGCTAACAAAATTAAAATAACACCAACTGTAATTAATAAAATGTTGATAATATTTGTTACAGATAATCCAGAATTAGAAGAATCATTAGTGGTTGGCTCTAAAGTTTGCATATCATCTAATGGATTGTCAGGAGTTGTAGGTGGTGTATTATCATCAAGTGTAGTATTATTATCAGTAACATTGGGATTAGTTTGGTTATTATTAGCTATTTGATTATTATCAACTATTTGATTATTAGTATCCTCATTATTTGTTTGAGTGTTATCTGTTCCTGGTAAATTTAAGTTAATATTTGCAGCAGATGAGCAAATAGTGCAAATACTAAATAAAACTAATAAAATTAAAAATATTTTTAACGATTTTTTTGTCATTTCAAAAAATCCTCCCTTATCTATTGTTACCATATAATCATACACAATTCATAAAAAAAAGTCTATACATTTTTGAAATTTTTTTATAATACTTAATTAATTTGAAAAATTATGTACTTTTGAAAAGTAGATATGGTATAATAAATGCGAAAAATGAGGAAAAAGAAAATGTATTATATTTATATGTTAAGATGTGAAGATAATTCAATATATACAGGTATTACTAATGATATTAAAAGACGTTGGGAAGAACATCACAGTAAAGATGAAAAAGGGGCTAAATATACAAAAGGACATAATGTACAAAAAATAGAAGCACTGTGGATAGCCGAAGACAGGGCTCTAGCTTCAAAATTAGAATATCATATCAAACATTTAACGAAAGATAAGAAGGAAGAATTAATAAGAACAAAAGATTTATCAAAGTACTTAAGTAAAAAAATAGAATGTGATAGATATAAGTATATGGAGAATTAGATATGATAAGAAGAGATGTTGTTTATGGAAATATAGAATTAGATGGAATTTATGAAGAAATTGTAAAATCAAAAGATTTTTCAAGATTAAAAGACATTATACAAACAGCTTTTAATCATATTCAATACCCTGAATTAGAACAAGAAACTCGTTATGAACACAGCATAGGTGTATATTATTTAATGTGTAGAACTTTAAACAATTTAGAGAGAAAATTAAGTGCCTATGGTCTTCATATTTCTAAAGAAGAAAGAGAATTGGCAAAAATGGCTGCTTTATTGCATGATATAGGGCATGGTGTAAATTCTCATTTGCTAGAGGAAATAACAGGAGTATCTCATGAACAAAGAGGTATAGACATTATTCAAGATTCTACCACAGAAATTCATCAAATTCTTAGAAAACACTATGGAGAAGATTTTGTTCAAAAATTAACAGAATTTATGAATTGCATTTATGGAAATGGAGAAGTAGAAAAAAGTATTGAATTAAGAGATGACAATACAGTACCTTTAAAAGGCTTACTTGCTACCCTTATCTCTCATAATATTGATTTAGACCGTATTGACTATTTAATGAGAGAATCTACTTATACAGGAATAGGGACATTAACGAATTATCAGGAATTAACAAACAGTTTTGAATGTATTTTAGCAGGAAATCAAATGATTTTAGCAATTCCACAAGAAAAGAAGTTTTTCTTAGAAGCTAATATTTTAGAAAGAACTAGAAATTATAGTGAAATTTATTTTTGCGACGCAGATTTTACTGGAAATTATGCATTTACACAATTATTATTAGAATTAAGAAAACATCCAGAAGAAGTACCAGATACTATTCCACAAGCCATTCGCAAGTTTTTAACACAAGAAAAAGCTGAGTTTACTAGTCAAGAATATATGCAATTAACAACTACACCTGTAGAGCAAGCAACTGAACAAATTGCACAAACTACACAAAATGAAAAAATTAAATATTTGTGTCACTATAAAGAAAGTGCCAAAAAGGATTATCAAATTTTGTATAATGGAAGAAGTGAAAAGTATATTAGGAATTTATTAAAAAGAGTAATTCCAAATTTTCCAGAAAATTCCCATTGTATTTTTTCACAAGAAAGAATTATTAAACCATATAAAAAGACAAAGTTTGGAAGTACCAATATTATTACAAAAGCAGGAATTCAAAAGTTTGAAGATTTGCCAAATAGTGTTAGTTTAAAACCAATAAAAAGGTCAGTAATGGCTATAAATCCAGAACTGTTACGCTTAGAATTAGGACTTTCACAAGAGGAATTCCAAAGTAAATATGCAGACATATTAAAGGACATTATTACAAATCAATCAAAGCCAGTACAAGATTTTGAACTCAAATATTTAATAACAGAACAAGATATTGGTGCAGAAGATATTATAGAAGAAGTAAGCAAGAAATATCCTGTTATAGATGGTGCAACATATAGTTTTACGGACTATTATTATGATTTGCCAGAAGATTTTTCACTTTTAGGACAAGGAAAAGCGCTACGTATTAGACATGGAAGTACTCACTATCGAGGAGAACAGAGTAGAGGATATAAGAGCAAGAGAATTACATATAAGACTTATGAAGAAGAGGGAGAAACGACTTATACGAATAGAGCAAAACAAGAAGAAATTGGAAACAGTATACAGATAGAAGATTATGTAGAGTTTCTTACATCTATTGATTTGACGGAAAAACTGGAAAATACTTTAACTGTAAAGGGATATAGGAGGCTTGTTACAATTAAAGTAAATGAGCAATTAATTGATGTCTCTTTTTGTGTAGCAAGTTATCAAAATTACATAAATGAAATGCCAGGATGTGCTAGAACAATTGAAATTAGACCAAGAGATAATCAAATTATAGGAAGAGCGTTGTTATTACAAATCAAAAAAGAATTAGAAGAGGCTTTTCCTCAATTACAAAGTGCGATTACAAATGCAAATATCTATGAAATTGGTATGGTGGATACTTACGATAAGTATAGAAAAGGATATATTGTTAGTGAAGCAGCAGAAGAATTTGAAAGGTTACATCCAGAATCAACAAAGAAACTAGATAATATTGTAGAAGATTTGATACAAACAAGAAATATGACGTATGTAATGAAAACGCCGTCAGTAGAGGAGTTGAGAAAAAAACAAGATAGAAGAGTTCCAGAAGAAGAGGAACTTTAGAAGAATAATTGTTACTATTTACTTTGAACATATTGATGGCACTATGCCAATTATTGTGTATGCTTCGGCAGAGGTAATAACACTAGTATCCAATCTTAATTTAATGGGTGGGGCATTTGCCCTGCCCTTATTTTTTTAAAAGATTTTCTAAAAATTTCAAAAAACTATTGACTTGGAGTTAACTTTAAGTGTTATATATAAATAGAAAAATATGCCACTTAGGAGGAAGAAAAAATGACAATAGCAGAAACTAGTAAAAAATATGACTTAACACCAGATACCCTAAGATATTATGAAAAAATAGGGTTGCTCAATCGTGTGCCGAGAACTCCAAATGGAATTAGAGACTATGATGAAAATTCTTGCAAGCGAATTGAATTTATCAAATGTATGAGAGCAGCAGGTGTTGAAATTGAAATTTTACTAGAGTATATGGCTTTATTGGAAAAAGGAAAGACAACTGTTACTGCTAGAAAGAAATTATTAGAAGAACAAAGAATAAAATTACTAGAAAAGCAAAAAAATATCAATGCAACTATAGAAAGACTAAACTACAAAGTAGCTTTATATGAAGAAATTGAAAGTGGCAAAAGAAAAGATTTTACTTAAAGAAGTGTAAAAAAGAAAGGATGGTTTTATGGAAAAATCAAAAGTTTATTTTACCAAGGAGATTACTCCTGAAAGTGTTGTGAAAATGTATGAAGCACTAGGAACAGAATTACCAGGAAAAGTAGCAGTTAAGTTACATTCTGGTGAGAAAGGAAATCAAAACTATTTAAGACCTGAATTTGTAAAAGCAATTGTAGAAAGAGTAAAAGGAACAGTAGTAGAATGTAACACTGCTTATGATGGAGCAAGAAACACAACTCAAAGACATCAAAAATTAATGGAAGAACATGGTTGGAGCAAATATTTTACAGTAGATATTATGGATGGAGAAGGACCAGACAAAGTATTAGAAATTCCAAATGGAAAAGTAATCCAAAAAGATTATGTTGGAAAGAATATTGATAACTATGATTCTATGTTAGTATTATCTCATTTTAAAGGGCATCCAATGGGTGGCTACGGTGGAGCATTAAAACAATTATCAATTGGTGTAGCATCAGGACATGGAAAAAGCTATATTCACTGTGTGGGAAATGAAAATGGAACTTTTGAAGATATGTTCCATGTTGACCAAAATAAATTTTTAGAAGCAATGGCAGACTCCGCTTCAGCAGTAGCGAAATATTTTGAAAACAAAATAGTCTATATTAATGTTATGTGCAATATGTCCGTAGATTGTGACTGTTGTAGCGTTGCAGAAGATCCTTGTATGAAAGATATTGGAATTTTAGCAAGTTTAGACCCAATTGCAATAGACCAAGCTTGCATTGATTTAGTATATAACTCAAATGATCCGGGGAGAGACCATTTTATAGAAAGAGTAGAAAGACAAAATGGAGTTCATACCATAGAAGCAGCAGCCGAACTTGGATTTGGTTCAAGAGAATATGAATTGATTAATGTGGATTAGGAGGAATTAAAAATGATAGAAAAAGTAGAAAGTATTAAAAAGTCTAATCGTTTGGTAGAAATTTTATCAAACAGAAAGGCAAAATATATCATTGGAACTATTTTATTAAGTGGAATTGGTATAGCTTTACCAAGAATATTCCACGTTTTGGCAGGAACAAGTGCAGGTGCCACCTTTTTGCCAATGCATATTGCAGTATTAATTGCAGCCTTAACTTTTGGCATTACTTCAGCAACAGTTGTAGCTGGAAGCTCTGTTATATTTAGTTATCTATTAACTGGTATGCCAAGCTTGGCAAGATTACCATATATGCTAATTGAGTTAGTCATTTATGCGATTTTATTAAGTTTATTCAATAAAAAATTCAATTCCTATATATCACTAATTGCAACTATAGTTTTAGGCAGAATAGTATATAGTGGAATATTATTTGCAGCAATCCATGTATTGGGATTACCTACTTATGGCATTTCAGTAATAGATAGTATCATAACAGGAATACCAGGGATTATTATTCAATTGCTATTTGTTCCTTTCATAGCTAAAAGAATGAATGAAAGGTTGAAATTAAAAAATGACTAATTTAGCAATGGTAAGAGAAAGACTATATAGTACAAATGCTAGTTTAGTAGTGCTATATGCCAACGGAGAATGTAAAGAATACTATCAAAACAGAATTAAAGATATGAAAGAAATACTACAAAAGGATAAGCAAGCTTTAAAAGGGGCAATAATAGCAGATAAAGTAATAGGAAAAGTAGCAAGTAGTATCTTAGCTGTTGCAGGAGTAAAAGAGATATATAGTGATGTTATGAGTAAGTATGCAATTCCTATTTTAGAAGAAAATGGGATTCGATATGAGTATAAAAAGTTAGTTGAATATGTGCAAAATAATGATAAGACTGGCATGTGTCCTATGGAGAATAAATACAAAGAAGAAGCTGATATTCATAGAATTTATGAGGAAATGGTTGAAGGTAGTAATTAATTCTACCTTCTTTTTCTATAAATATGGAAAAAACTATTTCAAACAAAACAAAGATTTGATATAATATTCAAAAAGAATAGGGAGAATAATATGTTGAAGCTAGTAAAATTAGAAAATAAGTATCAAAATCAATTAATAGATATGATGGAAGAATGGAATAAAACAGGAGAGAAAATAGTGCCATATGCTATTAGAAAAACAGATTACCATGATTTTGATACTTATTTAGAAAGTTTAGAAGTAAAGAATGATAAAGAAGGATTAGTTCCAGATTCAACTTTTTTCTGCCTAGACACAGATAGAAATATATTTGTAGGAGCAGTAAATATTAGACACTATCTTAATGATGCTTTGTTATTAAATGGTGGGCATATAGGAGATGGGGTAAGACCATCTGAAAGAAGAAAAGGATATGCCACAGAAATGATAAAATTAGCTTTGGAAGAATGTAAGAAATTAGGACTTGATAAAGTGCTGATGGTATGTGATAAAGATAATATTGGTTCTGCTAGAAGCATAAAGAAAAATGGTGGGGTATTAGAAAATGAAGTGCTTGTTGATGGTATGTTAGAACAACGATATTGGATTACAATTAAATAGTTATAAAAGGGAGATTTTTAATAATAATGATAGTAAAAAATAATTATAATGAATGTTTAACAAATTTAGCTTGTTCTATTCGAAAATATTATGGATTGAATGTAAAGCACAGTTCTTTAGAGTATATGGATAAATTATTAAAGGAAAAACAACCTAAAAATATTGTAGTAATTTTATTTGATGGTATGGGCTCTAAGATTTTAGATAGAACTTTAAGTAAGGCAAGCTTTTTTATAAAAAATAGAATAAAAGAGATAACTACTGTATTTCCGGCTACTACTACAGCTGCAACAACTTCGATTAGAACAGGATTAAATCCAGTTGAACATGGATGGTTGGGATGGAATATGTATATAGCACCAATTCAGGAAACTATCACTTTATTTAAAAATAGTCCTAAAGGAGAAGAAGAAACAATAAGTGAAAAGTTTCTAGAAGTAAAAAATAAGCTAGTTCAAAAAACTATTGTAGATGAAATAAACGAAGATACTGGATTTGAAGCGGTGGAGATAAGTCCTTTTAGTAAAACTAAATATGAAGATTTAGACGATATGTTAGCAATTATTCAAAAGGAATGTAAAAGGGATGGAAAAAAATACATTTATGTTTATGATAAAGAACCAGACCATACTATGCATGATTTAGGTCCAGATGATGTAGAAGTGAAACAGTTAATACAGACTAGAAATGATAAAGTAGAAAAATTATGTAGTAAACTGCAAGATACTATTTTAATTGTTATTGCAGATCATGGGCATAAATTGGTAGAAACCATCTACTTAGAAAAGCAGTATCCTGCAATAATGAATATGTTAGAAAGAACTACCTCTTTAGAACCAAGAACAGTGTCTTTTAAAGTGAAAAATGGACAAGAAGAAAAGTTTAAAAGGGAATTTAATAAAAATTTAGGTGCTGATTTCAGTTTATATGATAGACAAGAAGTAATAGATAGTCATTTGTTTGGAGATGGAGTAGAAAATGAGTTATTTAAAGAAGCTATAGGAGATTTTATAGCAATAGCAGAGAATTCTAATAAATGTATTTTAACAAAAGAGGATACAAACCATAGATCACAACATGCAGGATATTCAGATGATGAGATATATGTACCATTAATTGTAGTAGATAAAACTTAAAAAGAGGAGTTTATCATACAGAAAATAGAAATATTTAATGTGTAAAAATTATATATTTGTAATACAAAAAATATAAAAATGTCTAATAGAGGAGATAATATAATGAATAAAACAAATAATAAAAATGTATTTTTAATTCATGGATATAATGGTATCCCAAAAATTTATGAGTGGTTAGAAAATGAACTTAAAAAGCTAGGATATAATGTTATTGTACCTGAATTTGAACCAAGAGAAGGTGTTATATATGAACAATGGAAAAAGACATTTAATAATTACAAAAAATATATGAGTGAGGAAAGTATTATAGTAGCTCATTCTATAGGAAATGAATTTATTATTAAATATTTTAACCAAAATAATTTAAAAGCAAAACTATATATTAGTTTAGCAGGTTTTTCAAAATATTTTGAATGGGAAAATAAAGAAGACTTAAATAGAGCTTGCAAAGAGTTTTTAGTAAGTAAAGATGAATTAGAAAACTTTAAAGATAGATGTAACAAAAAATATTCAATATATAGCAATGACGACCATATTGTACCATTTGATCTATTACAAGATTATCCAAAAGACATAAATGCAATTCCAATATTAATAGAAAACATTGGACATATGGGAAAGAAAAGTGGACTAGAAGAGATCCCAAAAGTAATAGAAATTATAAAAGAAAATGGGTAAGATAAATAGAAAATGTGAAAGTAGGAGCGATTATTATGTTTAAAATACATTCAGAATACCAACCAACAGGCGATCAACCAAAAGCAATAGAATATTTAAGCAAAGGAATACAAGAAGGAAAGAAATATCAGACGCTTTTAGGTGTTACAGGCTCACGGAAAAACTTTTACCATGGCAAATATTATTCAAAAAGTGCAAAAGCCGACATTAGTTTTAGCGCATAATAAAACACTAGCAGGACAACTATATAGTGAATTCAAAGAGTTTTTTCCAGAAAACAACGTAGAATATTTTGTGTCATATTATGACTATTATCAGCCAGAAGCATATATTCCACAGTCTGACACCTATATTGAAAAAGATTCGTCTGTCAATGATGAAATTGATAAACTTCGTCACTCTGCAACAGCTGCTCTATTTGAAACAAGGGATGTTATTATCGTTGCCTCGGTTTCTTGCATCTATGGTTTAGGAGATCCAGAAGATTATCAAGAATTAAGTATTTCCATTAGACCAGGAATGCAAATAGAAAGAAATGGAATGTTAAAAAAACTGGTTAACATGCAATATACTAGAAGTGAATTAGAATTTAAAAGAGGAACTTTTAGAGCAAAGGGGGATATTGTAGAAATTTATCCGGCAGATGAAAGTGAAACGGCTATACGAGTAGAATTCTGGGGAGAAGAGATAGAAAAGATATCTGAAATTAATCCTTTAACAGGAAAAGTAGTAGGAATAAGGCAACATGTTATGATATTTCCGAATTCTCATTATGCAACAACATCAGAAAAGATGAAAAAGGCGATTGTGACAATTGAACAAGAAATGCAAGAAAGAGTAAAATATTTTAAGGAAAACAATAAGCTAATTGAAGCACAAAGAATTGAAGAAAGAACCAACTTTGATATAGAAATGATGCAAGAAACAGGATTCTGTCAAGGAATCGAAAACTACTCTAGACATATTAGTGGAAGAGAACCACGGAAGTAGACCATATACATTATTTGACTACTTTCCAAAAGACTTCTTGTTACTTATTGACGAATCTCACGCAACAGTTCCACAAGTAAGAGCAATGTATAATGGAGATAGAGCAAGAAAAGAGTCATTAGTAAACTATGGATTTCGTTTACCTTCTGCTTTTGATAATAGACCTTTGAAATTTGAAGAATTTGAGAAGCTAGTTAATCAAGTCGTTTTTGTAAGCGCTACACCAGCAGATTATGAAAAAGAACATAGCAAAGAAAATGTAGTAGAGCAAATTATTCGTCCTACAGGCTTATTAGACCCTAAAATAGAAGTAAAACCAGTAACAAATCAAATAGATGATTTAATCGAACAAATTCGTGAAAGAGTGGAGAAAGAGGAAAGAGTATTAGTAACAACTTTAACTAAGAAAATGGCAGAAGATTTAACTACTTATTTAGCAGGAATTGATATTAAAGTAAGATATATGCATTCTGATATTAAGGCATTAGAAAGAATGGAAATTATTCGTGACTTGAGATTAGGAGAGTTTGATGTATTAGTTGGTATCAACTTATTAAGAGAAGGACTGGACATTCCAGAAGTTTCATTAGTAGCTATTTTAGACGCAGACAAAGAGGGCTTTTTACGTTCAGAACGTTCTTTAATTCAAACCATTGGACGTGCTGCTAGAAATACAGATGGCAAGGTTATTATGTATGCAGATGAATTAACAGAAAGCATGGAAAAAGCAATTACAGAAACAAACCGTAGAAGAAAAATTCAACAAGAGTACAATGAAAAGAACGGAATTACTCCTCAAACGATTCAAAAGGCGATACGTGATACGATTAAAGCAAGTTTTGTAGCAGACATTCAAGAAGAGTATCAATTAGACAAAGAAGTAGATACAAAAGAGATTATTAGTAAGTTAACAGATGAAATGTTAAAATATGCTGGGGAGATGGAATTTGAAAAAGCAGCAGAGATAAGAGATAAGATAAAAGAATTAGAAAAGCTGTTATAAATAGACCAGCCCCGAGAAAATTTCTCGAGGCTGGTTTTTAAAGGATTACGGTTGATCCCAGCCACCACCACTGGAATAGGGCGGGGGAACGAGATCGCTTACGTCATCTTCAACCTGCAGAAGCTCGGAGTTTGCAGTGACTGCGAGGTCAAAGAATCTACGGGCAACGGTACCTTCGACGGCATATGCCCAATCTACTTTGCACCTGTGCTGCTGAGGGTAGCCCTCCACTGGCCCTAAGAGCTGAACAGAAAATCCTTCATTGAGGAGTTGCCGCTCTTTTTTTGCATAAAGGTTGAGGATGATGCTGGTGTGTCCGGACCTGGCACGACTTGATATAGAGTCATACAGTGTGGGTCTGTTCATAGGTGAGGCCTCCTTTAAAATTTCAATGCTTTGTTATTGTTACAACAATAACTGTAAAAAGACATTGTATCAATTATTTTATCACAAAAAATGTGTTATGTAAATAAAAATGAAGAAATTTTCATTGGTGTATTGACAATAACAAACTAATGTTTTATAATATAGAAGATTTTAAGATAATATTACATAAATAAAAATCAGGGGGCAATTATGCAAAACAGTATTATCATTAAAGGTGCAAAAGAGCACAATTTGAAAGATATTAATTTAGAAATTCCAAGAGATAAATTAGTAGTTATTACAGGGCTTTCCGGTTCTCGGAAAATCTTCCTTAGCATTTGACACTTTATATGCTGAAGGGCAAAGAAGATATGTAGAAAGCCTATCATCTTATGCAAGACAATTCTTAGGATTAATGGAAAAACCAGAGGTGGAGTCTATTGAAGGACTTTCACCTGCTATTTCAATTGACCAAAAAACTACTTCTAGAAATCCACGTTCAACAGTAGGAACAGTAACAGAAATCTATGACTATATTCGTTTGCTATATGCTCGTATTGGTGTTCCACATTGTCCAAACTGTGGTAGAAAAATTGAAAAACAAACTATTGACCAAATTATTGACAAAGTCATGTCAATGAAAGAAGAAACTAGAATACAAGTATTAGCACCAGTGGTACGTGGCAGGAAGGGTGAATATACAAAACTATTACAAGACTTTCAAAAAGAAGGTTTTGTTCGTGTGCGTATTGATGGACAAACTTATGAACTATCAGACGATATCACCATTGATAGAAAGAAAAAGCATAATATTGATTTAGTAGTAGATAGATTAGTAATTAAGCCTGATATTAGAACAAGACTAACAGAATCAGTAGAAATTGCATTAAAATATGCCAATAATCTTGTTACAATAGATATACCAAATGACAAAGAGATATTATTTAGTCAAAACTATGCTTGCCCAGATTGTGGAATTAGTATAGAAGAATTAACACCAAGAATGTTCTCATTTAATAACCCATTTGGTGCTTGCCCAACTTGTACAGGGATAGGATATTTAATGATAATGGATGAAAACTTAATCATTCCAGATAAGAATAAAACACTTTATGATGGTGTAAAAGCATTTGGTTCTAGTACTATGAAAAAAGGCGATACCATGGCAAAAATGTATTTTGAAAGTATCGCTAGGCATTATGAGGTAGAAATAAAAGATGTACCTATCAAGAAATTGCCAAGATGGTTTTTAGAGAAAATCTTATATGGTACTGGCGATGAAGTTATTGATTTTGAATATACTTCTGCTGCTGGAACAAGAAAATTTAGCAGTCCTTTTGAAGGCGTTTTACCAACTTTAGATAGAAGATATCATGAAACAAAGTCACAAGGCATGAGAGATTTTTATGAGTTCTATATGAGCGAGAAGCCTTGCTATGATTGTCATGGTGCAAGACTTAAAAAGGAAAGCTTATCTGTTAAAGTAGGAGAGAAAAATATTAATGAATTAACAGATATGTCTATTGATAAAATAAAAGACTTTTTAAATAATTTAGAATTAAATAACAAAGATAGAATGATAGCAGACCAAATTTTAAAAGAGTTGAATAAACGTTTACAATTCTTAATAGATGTTGGATTAGACTATTTAACATTATCTAGAAGTGCTGGAAGTTTATCAGGTGGTGAAGCACAACGTATTCGTTTGGCTACTCAAATTGGTTCAGGATTAACGGGCGTATTATATATTTTAGATGAGCCAAGTATTGGATTACATCAAAGGGATAATGATAAACTAATTGCAACCTTGAGAAAATTAAGAGATTTAGGAAATACAGTTTTAGTAGTAGAACATGATGAAGATACCATGTATGCAGCAGATCAAATTATTGATATAGGCCCAGGACCTGGTGTACATGGAGGAAAAGTAATTGCACAAGGAACAGCAGAGGAAATAAAACTTGTGGAAGGTTCTATTACAGGGCAATATTTAAGTGGCAGAAAGCAAATCACTGTACCAAAGAAAAGAAGAAAGTCTAATGGAAAGTCAATTGAAGTTAAGGGAGCAACTGAACACAATTTGAAAAATGTTAATGTGAAATTTCCATTAGGGCAATTTGTTTGTGTGACAGGCGTTTCAGGTTCAGGAAAAAGTACCTTAGTAAATGAGATTTTATACAGAACTGCTGCAAAAGAAATTTATGGTTCTAATGAAAGACCTGGAGTATGTAAAGAAATAAAGGGACTAGAAAATATTGATAAAATTATTAATATTGACCAGTCACCAATTGGTAGAACTCCACGTTCTAATCCAGCTACTTATACAGGTGTATTTGATATGATACGTGATATTTTTTCAAGTACAGAAGAAGCAAAACTTCGAGGATATGACAAAGGTAGATTTAGCTTTAATGTAACAGGTGGAAGATGTGAAGCTTGTAGCGGTGATGGTGTGTTGAAAATAGAGATGCACTTTTTACCAGATATTTATGTACCTTGTGAAGTATGTAAAGGAAAAAGATATAACAGAGAAACATTAGAAGTGAAATATAAAGGGAAAACAATTGCAGATGTATTAGATATGACAGTAGAAGAAGCATTAACTTTTTTCGAGAATATTCCAAGAATTAAATCTAAAATTCAAACTTTGCATGATGTAGGACTTGGCTATATTAAACTAGGACAACCTTCTACTACACTATCAGGTGGAGAGGCACAACGTGTGAAGCTTGCAACAGAGCTATCTAAAAAAGCCACAGGTAAAACGCTATATATTTTAGATGAGCCAACTACAGGACTTCATATTGCAGATGTTCATAAATTAGTAGATATATTACAAAGGTTAGTCGATACTGGAAATAGTATTATTGTTATTGAGCATAATCTAGATTTAATCAAGACAGCTGACTATATTATTGACCTAGGACCAGAAGGTGGAGAAAAAGGTGGACAAATCATTAGTGTGGGTTCTCCAGAACAAATTGTTAAAAATGAACAAAGCTATACTGGTAAGTTTTTGAAGAAATACTTAGAGAAATAAGTTTGTATTAATAACAGTATTTAGACAAATTAAGATAAATATGTTATAATACAAGGTATGGGAATCGAGATGTAACTCTACAACGGCGAGACATATGTCTCGCCGTTGTATTTATGTAGAAAAGATTAATGTAATAATTAAAAATAATTGTAAAAGATGCAAAAGTAAATGGACATTCACGGAGAAAAACAAAAATATAACTTTATATTATATAAACAAAAGAAAGGGATATCAAAAGTTTCAACCTTCATAGGTTAAAAAAGAAAAATATGAATGTCCATTTATTTTTGCACCTTTTACTAAACTTCATTGCATTACGCATAAGTTATCTGTAAGGTCGTTTCACTTCCAACAGCTAACTTAAAAGGAAACAAAAGTTAATACTGACTATTTGCAGTTATTGTTGTTATTTCTTTCATTGTTGTTATTATTTTGATTATTCTTGTTGTTATTTTTATTTTGTTTATTTTGCTTTTCTGACATAAAGAACACCTCCATTTCTTTTTAGTAATATTATTTTGCACAAAAAATTGAAAATTTATTCAAAAAATAATATAATTGTATCAACTTACAAAAAATGTAGTTTTATAAAACTAGATAAAAGCAGTAATCAATATAAATAGAAGGGATAAAATATGGAAGAAGAACGAAAAATAGACAAAGCAAAAATCATTAGAAGGATAATGTTATTTTTGCTAATTATTGTTTTAGTTATTTTAATTCAAAAGATTATTTTCAAAAACAAAAATCAAGAAACTACAAGCACTATGCAAAATGTTACATTAGGAGAAAATGAAAATAATATTAATAAAAATAAGATAGAAAATGAACTGATAGATAAAATAACAGTAGTTATGAAGAAAGAGAAAATGATAATAGAGGAAAAAGAAGTAGTATTAGATTGGAGTTTGTTATTAGTTAATACAGATAATAAAATGCCAGATGACTATAATATCCAAGTAGAAAGTATTGACCAACATAGAAGTTTTGATACAAGAGCAGCTCAATATTTAACACAAATGATGGAGAAAATTAGATACGCAGGAATTTCAGATATATGGATACAATCTGCTTATAGGACACCAAAAGACCAACAAACTTTATTTGAAAATCAAGTACAAGCCTATATTTATCAAGGATATAGTGAAGAAACAGCTAGAAAGTTAACTGAAAAAACTATTAATAAACCCTGGCATAGTGAACACAATTTAGGACTAGCTGTAGACTTTAATTATGTGAATAGAGAATTTGAAAATACTGATGCATTTCAGTGGCTACAAGAAAATGCGCAAGACTATGGCTTTGTTTTACGATATCCAGAAAATAAGGAGGATATTACAAAAGTAAGCTATGAACCTTGGCATTGGAGATATGTAGGAATAGAACACGCAAAAGCAATGAAAAGCCAAGATTTGTGTTTAGAAGAATATATTGAGAAAATAACTAATGATTATTAGTTATTTGCGAGTTTTATAGTTAATGGCTTGAATAATACTTGTTGTAAAGTTACAAAATGTTAACTATAATATTCCCAAAAGCGGAAAAGTGTAGTATAATAACGAAAAACTAAGAAGGAGAGAATGTTAGAAAATGAAATCTAACATTGATAGAAAAATGAATAATTTAGTAATAGGAATTGAAGGACATGTAGGTGCAGGAAAGACTGCTATATGTAAAGAATTGCTAAATCAAATACCAAATAGCATTTTATTACAAGGTGGGAATTTATATCGTGGTATTGCGTATGCATTACTTCGTTCAGGCGCTAACCTAGAAGAATTAAAGCAGAATATGAAGCAAACAGATATAAAACAAATTATGGAGAAATTAAAAATCCAGATTGCAATTGAGAATAGGGATACGGTTATTTATATGGATGGAAAAAAGATTGAGGAGGAGCTTTTACAATCAACAGCTTCTTCTTTAGCTGTTTCTGAGATTAGTAATGTAGCAGATAATCAAAATTTTTACTTGTTTGGAAGAACGCTGATTGAACAATTTAAAGAGAGATTTCATGTAATTGTTTCAGGAAGAGATTTAATGAAAATTTATCCTGACTTAGATTATCATTTTCTAGTAACAGCTTCTTTAGAGGAACGTGTTAGAAGAAAGTGCATAAAATATAACGACACAATCAGTCAAGAAGAAGTAAGGCAAAATATTATACAAAGAGACAAAGTTCAAGAGCAATCAGGGTATTATAGGCAATATGAAAATACTATTTTAGTAGATGTGACTAACTGTGAAACAGTAGAAGAATCTGCAAAAGAAGTGTTGAAACATATAAAGGAGGTATAAGCTTTGGAATACCGAAATGAGAAATTGGAAGAATTTGAACAATATATAACTGGAAAGAAAGTGGCAATCATAGGTTTGGGAATTAGCAACATTCCATTATTAGACTATTTTTACAAACTACATTGCAAAGTTAGCATTTTTGATAAAAGGGAAGAAGGAAAGTTAGATAAACAAGCAGTAGAGAAAATTCAAAACAATGCATTTGAGTTATACACAGGACCAGAGGCTATGAATCATTTAGTTGGCTTTGATGTTATTTTCCGTTCTCCAAGTTGTAGACCAGACACACCAGAAATTATGAAAGAAATAGAAAGAGGAGCAGTTTTAACTTCTGAAATTGAGATGTTAATGCAAACATGTCCAGGTACTGTAATTGGAATTACAGGAAGTGATGGAAAAACTACGACTACGAATTTAATATACCATATTTTGAAAGAAAAAGGATATCATTGCTATTTAGGTGGTAATGTTGGCATCCCACTATTTACGAAAGTAAAGGAAATGAAGCCAGAGGATATGATAGTATTAGAACTTAGTAGTTTCCAATTAATGGATATGCAGTCAAGCCCACATATTAGTGTTGTGACCAATATTTCTCCAAATCATTTGGATATTCATAAATCGTATGAGGAATATATAGAGGCTAAGAAAAATATTTTTAAGTATCAAACTGAGGACGACATTTTGGTAATTAACTATGATAATACAATTACAAAAGATTTTAAGGCAGAGGCTAGAGGAAAAGTTATTTATTTTAGTAGAAAACAAAAATTAGAAGATGGCGTAATTTGTGATAGTGGTATTATCAAATCTTGTGAAGAAAAGGTAAGAAGACATATTCTGAATACAAAGGATATTTTATTAAGAGGCGTACATAACCATGAAAATATATGTGCAGCAATTGCAACAACTGCTAGTTTAGTAGAACCTGAAGTTCAACTTGAGGCAATTAAGAAGTTTAAAGGAGTAGAGCACAGATTAGAGTTTGTAAGAGAATTAAATGAAGTGAAATGGTATAATGACTCCATTGGTACTTCGCCAACCAGAACTATTGCAGGACTAAATTCTTTTTCAGAGAAGATTGTACTTATTGCAGGAGGATATGATAAACATTTAGACTATACTCCTATTGCCAAACCAATTGTAGCAAATGTTAGCAAACTAATTTTAATGGGAGCTACTGCTCCAAAGATAGAAGAAGCAGTAGGTCAAGAATTAGAAATGCAAGGAAAAGAATTGCCAATTTATCATTGCAATACCTTACAAGAGACAGTAGAAAAAGCTTATGAAATAACCAATAGTGATGAAATTGTTTTATTTTCTCCAGCTAGTGCAAGTTTTGATATGTTTAAGAATTTTGAAGAAAGAGGAGAAATGTTTAAAGAATTAGTAAATCAGTTATAATGGTAACCATTTATTAAGATAATACATATGATATACAAAAAAAGGAGGTATCATATGTATTATCAAAACTATGAAGACTATATGCGTCAAGTATTAGGATATCCAATGAATGACCCTAATATTTATGAAACATATGATTATAGGAATGACCAAGTGTTTCAAGATACATATTCTGAATATTATCCAGATATTTATCGTTTAGTACATCCAATGGTGTGTAAAGTGTGTGAAACAAATACACAACCAATTACAAAAGAGTTGATAGAAAAAATGACAGATGAAGTATATATGGCTATTGAAGATACATCTACTACTGTAAATATTAGAGTAAATACTCCCAAAACAGAAGAGAGTAGAATATCTAATTCTAATATCAATAGAAATAGTAGTGAGGAAATGCGAACTGCTAAAACTAGAACGGAGAGAACTGGTAAAAATATAGCAAACAATGTAGAAAACAGAGAAGTAAAAACAAATACTACTTCAATGACTGAAAGTAGAGAAAGTTCCGCAGTAGTTGAAACAAGGAACTCCAATTCTACATTAAGAGATTTAATCAAAATTTTAATTTTAAATCGACTATTAGGTAATAGACCTCAACCCCCAAGACCACCTCGTCCTCCTTTTTCAGGAGGACCAGGAATGCCACCAAGACCGACTTTCCCAGGAGGAAGACCTCCAATGAGCCCAGGTGGTAGACCTCCAATAATACAACCAAGAGAATATCCAGATTATTTAGAATTTTAAAAATTAAATTGTTAAAAATTGGAAAGATATGCAAAAACAGATTGTATATCTTTCTTTTTTTGTGAAAAAATAAGAATAGATTACTTTTAAAAATGAAAATTATATTAATTCTTTTGTGATTTAGTGGGAAATTAATATAATTTAAAATTGACAAAAGTTTTATATGTATCAAAAATGAAAGGTAGGTAAAAAACATGAAAGTTAAAGATTGTATGTGTAATGAAGTATGTTGTGCTACACCCAATAGCACAGTACAAGAATGTGCTACAATGATGTGTAATAAGCACATTGGATGTGTTCCAGTATGTGATAGTACTCAAAATGTAGTTGGTTTAATTACAGACCGTGATATTATTTTGAGATGTGTTGCTTGTAATAAAGATCCACAAAATACACCAATTAGTGAAATTATGACTTGCAACCCTTGTTGTTGTAATCCAGAAGTAGATGTCACAGAAGCAGAAAAATTAATGTCTGAAAACCAAGTAAAAAGAATTCCTGTAGTAGAAAACAATAGAATAGTTGGTATTTTAACATTAGGAGATTTGGCAGCAAATGTTCAAGTAGATGACACAGGTGTAGATAATACTTTAAATAATATTTGTAAATGTAATGAGAAAAATGCAGAATAGTTTTAAGAAAGCTAAAATATAGCATTTATTCATTATTAGGTGATTTTTGTTATTGTTTTTATGCTTGAATTGAATATGTTTTCTTGTTTTTCAAATGCCAGAGGTAGGCAGAAGGCTCAAAGAAGCAAGTCAACTCTGTACCTCTCAAAACTGCAAAACATATTCAGTCAAGCATATTAGTTAAAATATAAATAATATTTATATTTTAGAAATTTAATGATACAATATTTGACATACTTGGCATAACTTTATATAATTAGCACATAATAAAAGTAGGAGGAATCATTACATATGGTTATTGATATGAATTATTGGGGAAAGGTACTAAAAAATATTGCAGTTTTAGCTTTAACTATTTTAGGTGTTTACCTAGGATTAAAATTAGCAATATTTTATATGCCATTTCTGATTGCCTTTATCATTGCTTTAATGTTAGAGCCTTGTATTCGTTTCATCATGAGAAAAACAAAACTAAAAAGAAAAGCAAGTTCCATTTTAGTTTTTGTAATAACAATCATCATTATTGTAGGTTTGCTTATTTGGGCGGGAGTTACTATTGTATCAGAAGCTTCTAACTTGTTAACTAGTCTAAATGAATATTTCGAAAAAGGATATGCTTTAGTGCAAGATTTAATTTCTAAAATTGATTTCAGTAGATTACAAATACCAGAAAATATTATGAACACCATTCAAGAATCAGCACTGGAGTTTTTAGGAACATTAACAGAATGGGCTAAAAATGCTTTAACAGGAGCAATTAACTTTTTAACCTCTATACCAACAATAGGTGTATATACAGTTATAACATTACTATCTTTATATTTTATGTGTGTAGATAAAGTATATATGATAGACCAATTAGAACACCACTTACCACAAACTTGGGTAAGGAAGATTGGTGTACATTTAAAAGGATTAGTAAAGTCTTTAGGGGGATATTTGAAGGCAGAACTTACATTGGTACTTATCTCTTTTATTATATCAGTTATTGGATTATATATTTTCCATTTTGTAGGATTAAATGTAGAATACCCATTGCTTATGGCATTAATTATAGGGTTTGTGGACTTATTGCCAATCTTTGGTTCAGGAACATTTATGATACCATGGGCAGTAATTTGTGCATGTACAGGAGATTTTACTTTAGCAATTGCTATTTTGGTATTATGGGCAATCATGTCTATTGTAAGACAAATGATAGAGCCTAAAATTGTAAGTGGGCATATTGGAATTCATCCAATCTTTACACTTATTGCCATGTATACAGGTTTCAAATTTATAGGTGTATTAGGAATGATTATAGGACCAATATTATTAATTGTTTTGAAAAATATATTTGCTACTTTCATAGATAAAGGAGTATTTAAATCAATTTTTGAAAGATAGAATAGAATGATAAAAAGAACTAACAGGAGAAGAAAAAATGGAACTTACAGCCACATATATTATTTCACAAATATTTGCAATACTAATGTATGCATTATTAGCATCAACTTATTATTTGAAAAATAGAAAAGCTGTGCTAACCATCAATATTTTATCAATGGTAGCACAAGCTATTTCTTTTATTTGTTTGAAGGCATATACTGGATTAGCAATGGATATTGTTGCTATTATTCGTAATATTGTCTTTATGATAGATGAGAAGAAAAATGGTAAAAGCGAGCAAAATACGAAAAAAGATGTCATTATTCTTGTAGCCTTATATCTTATCACTATATTGCTTAGTATTTTTACCTATAATGGACTTCCTAGTTTGTTTTCTGTATTTGGTACTTTTCTATACACTTATTCTGTATGGCAGAAAAATACGAATACCTATAAATTGTTTGGAATTCCAACAAGTATGTCATGGATAGCATATAATATTTATATTAAATCTATTTTTGGTGGTATCTTAGAGGGGATTGTACTACTTTGTTCTGGAGTAGGATATTTATTAGCTAAAAGAAAATCAAACAAAGTAGAGAGTGTACAACCTAATATACAGAAGTAGAAGTTGTTACAAAGGAGTCGTCAGGAGGATAGACATATTCTTCAGATGGCTTTTCTATTTTTTGTATCTTTTCAATTTGAAGGATAGGCATTTCTCCATGATAATTTCCTTTTGTGATTTTGCCTTCAATTTCTATCCAGCTATTATCTTCATATTTCATAGCTTCTTCAAATTCACATAAAAAGCCTACAACAACAGTTTGAAAATCAGAAGAGATAACCATATTTCTACCTAATACAAATTGTGTTTGGGTAAAATCTATCATACGATAAACAAAACCAGAAAATTTAATCTTCTGACCAACATATTGGTCAGTATTTTCATGAACTGCCTTTAAAACATTAGTATAGTTATTTACATTTAATTTTTGCACATCTTCTGTTTTTATAGCATCATTTGTTTTGAAGAAATTATTACCTAAAACACGATAACACACTATAGCTGTAATAATGAGAATAGCTACAAAAAGCAAACCTAATAAAATTTTACCTAATTTATTTCCATTAACTTTTAAATTACAAATAAACATACATTTCCATCCTTTTTAGTTTTTATAAATATATGTAATAGGAAGGAAAGATATGTTGTAGAAGATAAAAAAATAAGTGAAAATTACAAAGAAAATAAATCTTCTTAAGTAATTCTCACTTGAGCAATGTTACTTATAACATTGCCAATATAACATGTTAAAAAAATCAGAGACAAATGTCAGGGTAGAAGAGTGCCTTAAAGATTTGGGAAAAAAGCAACTTTCCAAAGTAGCAATCAACCAAGCATTTCCATAAGTGGAAGAAAGGGCAGAAAGCTCAACTTTTTGATAACTGTATATTGCCTCTAAAACTGCCTCATCTCCCAAAAGCAAACTAATTTCATATGCTTTAGGCTCAGAAATGAGCGTTCGTACACATTCAAAAGCAAAGCTACAAGATTTTTTTTCTGTACGAGAGGATACGGACATAAGAGCGCACATTAAGCAGGACGCTACATCAAAATCCGTAAAGTCAAATCGAGAGGACTTACAAATTTGTGCCAAAGACTGAATGTATAAGTCAAAGTCCTTTACCCATGTTTCGTCCAAATCAATTGTGCTATACTCTGGCTTAGCTAGTACACTTTGTACTAAATCTACATAAGATTGATACTTCTTTTGATAGTCAAAGAGTGTCCGTTGCTGTAGTCTTTTCTTTGCTTTTTCATCTTTATATTCAGAATAATAAATGGGAAAGACTATAATAAATACACAAATAAGAGTTGAAATAACTCCAATAGTATTTCTTACTCTTTCAAGACCATATGCACTGAAACAGGGTAATTTTACAACGATAGGCGTAAAGTATGCAGGTACAAAGAATGTAAAGAACAGCATCAATGCAATCAGTTTTACTGCTAGGATGCCATAAAAATGCCTCCTCCAAAACTCCTTCAGTTTTTTTAACATATTATTTTCTCCTTTCAAAAATTATTTTTTAAGGATATTTGCTACTTGCCATTTAACACATCTCGCATGGCTGCGAACAATAAATTATATCATAAAATCATATGAATTTCAAATTTTGCCTTGCGATTTTTACATAAAAGTGATATAGTAACAAAGAATATATATTTTTAACGAGGAAGGAAGAAAACAATGGGATTATTTAAAACATACAGTGAAAAAGAGGTAAAGAGAGTAAAGCCAATTGTTGAGAAGATTAACAGTTTAGAAGACGAATTTCAAAAATTAACAGATGAAGAGTTACGTAACAAAACAAAGGAATTTAAAAAGCAATTAGAAGAAGGTAAAACTTTAGATGATATTTTACCAGAAGCATTTGCAACTGTGAGAGAAGCTTCAAAAAGAGTATTAGGAATGAGACACTTTGATGTCCAACTAATTGGTGGTATTATTCTTCACCAAGGAAGAATTGCCGAAATGAAAACAGGTGAAGGTAAAACTTTAGTTGCCACATTACCTGTATATTTGAATGCCTTAACAGGAAAAGGTGTACATGTTATTACAGTTAATGACTACCTAGCCAAAAGAGATAGTGAATGGATGGGAAAGGTATACAAATTTTTAGGACTAACTGTTGGACTAGTTGTTGCAGGAATGGAACCAGAAGCTAAAAGAGAAGCCTATCATGCTGATGTTACTTATGGTACTAACAACGAATTTGGTTTTGACTACCTAAGAGATAACATGGTTATTTATAAAGAGCAATTAGTGCAAAGAGAACTTAACTATGCTATTGTTGACGAAATTGATAGTATTTTAGTAGACGAGGCTCGTACCCCACTTATTATTTCTGGACGTGGAACACAGTCATCTGATTTATATAAAAAGGCTGATAATTTTGTTAGAAGGTTAACACCAAAAGTAATTGTAGAAGAAGATTTAAAAGATGAAGAACAAGCAGAAGACAACGAAAATTATGACTACATCGTTGACTTAAAAGCAAAATCAGCATCTTTAACACAAAAAGGTATTGAAAAAGCCGAAAGAGAATTCAACTTAGAAAACTTCAATGATATTGAAAATTCTGAATTAGTACACAATGTTAACCAAGCTTTAAGAGCGCATGGTATCATGAAAAAAGATATTGACTACATTGTAAAAGATGGAGAAGTGCTAATTGTAGATGAATTCACAGGACGTATCATGTATGGAAGAAGATACAATAATGGACTACATCAAGCAATTGAAGCAAAAGAACATGTTAAAATTGCAGATGAATCTAAAACACTTGCAACCATTACTTTCCAAAATTATTTTAGAATGTATGATAAGTTATCTGGTATGACTGGTACTGCGATGACAGAAGAAGAAGAATTTGAAGAAATCTATCATTTAGATGTTATTGAAATTCCAACCAATAAGCCAATGATTCGTGATGACCATCATGACATTATTTACAAAAATGAAGATGCCAAATTTAGAGCAGTTATTCAAGATATTAAAGAAAGCCATGAAAAAGGGCAACCAGTTCTAGTTGGTACAGTTTCTATTGAAAAATCTGAAAAACTAAGTAATTTATTGAAAAAGGAAGGAATTAAGCATGAAGTATTAAATGCTAAATCTCATGAGAAAGAAGCTGAAATCATTGCACAAGCTGGTAAATATGGTGCTGTTACTATTGCAACAAACATGGCTGGTCGTGGTACTGATATTATGCTTGGTGGTAACAGTGAATATCTAGCTAAACAAGAAATGAGAAGACAAAGATATACAGAAGAACAACTAGAACAAGCAACAGCTTTCAATGAAACACAAGACCAAAGTATTATAGAAGCAAGAAAGAAATTTAAAGAATTAGAAGAAAAGTTTGACCAAGAAATCAAAGAAGAAAAAGAAAAAGTACTTGCAGTTGGTGGATTAAAAATTATTGGTACAGAAAGACATGAGTCTAGAAGAATTGATAATCAGCTTCGTGGACGTAGTGGACGTCAAGGTGATCCAGGAGAATCAAGATTTTATATTGCATTAGACGATGATTTAATGAAAATCTTTGGTGGAGATGCAATTACTAGAGTATATAACACATTAGGTGCTGATGAAGATATGCCATTAGAGTCTAAAATACTTTCTAATGCAGTAGAAACTGCTCAAAAGAAAGTAGAAGGACAAAACTTTAGTATTCGTAAAAATGTATTAAGATATGACGATGTTATGAATGTACAAAGAGGTACAATTTATGAAGAAAGAAGAAGAGTTCTTGATGGAGAAGACTTAAAGAAAAATATATTAAATATGATAGATAACCTAGCTGGAGAAACTGCTATGGAATATTTATCAGAAGTTGCAAACTTTAACTTAGATGCATTTAACCAAGATGTTAGTGTTAATTTTGGTATTACAGAATTAGAATCTACCAAAAAAGATAAAATTGTATTAAGTGAAGTAACTGAAGAGTTAAAACAAAAAGCACATCAAATTTATGAAGAAAAAGAACAAGAAATTGGCGCTGAAAATATGAGAGAACTTGAAAGAGTTATCATGTTAAAAATTGTTGATGATAGATGGATGGACCATATTGAAGCAATGGACGAATTGAAAAATGGTATTGGTCTTCGTGCTTATGGTCAAAAAGACCCTGTTGTTCAATACAGAATGGAAGGCGCAAACATGTTTGACCAAATGAATATGGACATTCAAACAGATGTTATCAAGTTCTTAATGAATGCTAGAAAAAGAGAAGAAAACCTACAAAGAACCACTTCTGTTAAAATTACAGGAGAAGGATTTGAAGATACATTAAAGGACTTAGATACACAAGCTCCTAGAAAATCAGGTGGAAATATGACTGTTGTCAATACTGCTCCAAATGTAGGAAGAAATGACCCTTGCCCATGTGGAAGTGGTAAAAAGTACAAGAATTGTTGCGGGAAGTAGCCTACTACAAAGGTTTGCAGTTAGGAGTAAAAATGTAAATGTCATCATTTTGTCATCCTAAATTTTAAGTTGCTGACAGTTTTCAAATAAGTTATAAAGATAAATTGACAAAAGCAGATAGTTATTTGTACTGAGCCCAAAAAGTTGGACAGTATAAATTAGGCTACTAACATGGAATGTTCTCTGTATTGAACAGGAGACATTCCATTTAGTTTGCTCTTAATTCTTCTGTTATTATAATATTCTATATATTCAATTATATCTTTTTCTAATTCTTCTATATTTTTATATTCTTTTTAAAATAAAAAGAAGGTAATGCATTGCAATATATAACAAATTTAGATAGAAAAAAGTTAGGAGTATATGAAAGCAGGTTAATAACAGAAGAGGTAATTTTAACAGATGAAAGATTATATGAACACATACTATTATTCCACGAAGAAGAATATAAACAGTTAAGACCATATATCAAAAGCATAATTGAAAATCCTGATTATATAGTAGAAGATAATAGACATGAAGATACAATGATATATTTAAAGCAAATTGATGATGTGGGAAAGAATGGAAGAGTTGTTATAAAATTAGTTTTAGGACAAGATGAAGAGCATAATAAAAATTCAATAATAACATTAATGAAGTTAAATAAAAGGACTTGGAATCAAACTATAAGAAATAGACGGAAAAATCATATGGAAAAATAAATCTAAAAAATGCTAGACAAAAATGAATAAAAGTTGTATAATAAAAGTACAATATAAGTAGGTTATTTGAAGTGGACAATAGTGCCATCCACACACCTTTAAAAGGTCAAAAGAGATGCAGGATTTGGCACACCTGCCAAATA
>CANDRW010000022.1 GCA_947388675.1 uncultured Clostridium sp.
AACATTATTTGAAATCAATACTGATAGGTAAATTATGTGAATTTTTAAAAAAGTAGCCCTTTTTAACCTTTTAATAGCCTTTTTTAACCCTTTAACCCAAAAATGACAAAAGGAAAATATAATCTTCACAACTTAATCAAGGTCTAAAAGGAAGCTACTCAAAAGATTAAAAATGAAGAAAACAAAGGCAAAGCAATAAGTAGTTTTTAGACATTGATAAGTTATACAATCATTCCCCTAAAATAAAAAAAGCTCCTTTTAGAATTGTTAAGTCAATTTTTCTTTAGGAGCTTTTAAATGTTAGAAAACTTGACTATGCACTGTCGTGATCCACCAAAGGTTCATTTCAAAAAAATTGAAATGAATAGGAGGAAAGCGAGTGCAATACAAAGTAGATAGTTATACTTTGGAATATATAGAAAGTGAAGATAAATATTATATATCTTTTATAGATAGTGTTAATCAAGAATGTAAAATAGAAATTGATAAAGATATTTTTTATGCTTATCTAAAATCTAAAAAAAACTATATCAAAATAAAGAACGAAACAAGTAGACATTTGGAACAATCTACATTAAGTGATGAAGAAATATACAACAGAGCATTTGAAACAGAAGAAAGCATAGAAGAAACTGTTATGAAAAGTATTGAAAAAGAAAAGATGCAACAAGCATTACAAAACTTAACAGAAGCACAATATAGAAGAATCGAATTACATATTGTAAATGAAATTACAATAAGAGATATTGCACAGTTAGAAAAGGTACGAAAAAAACAAATAGAAAAAAGTCTCCAAATCGGATTAAAAAAAATTAAAAAATTTTTTGAAAAATAGGGGGGGACAAAATAGACTTTAGTGAGCAAATAAGTGAGAGGGTAAAAAACTCTTTCACTTATTTTGGTTTTGAAAAAATAAAATGTACATTGAAAATTAAATAACATTCATTAAATAACCCCTTTATTAAGAGCTAGTTAAACTGTAGGAACATAACTACAGAACTTAAATATTGGATAGCAACCAATAAGGCGAAGACAAATAAAGGTGAATAATAATACTTTTGCTTAGTCATAGTTCGTGCGTGATAAAACCGTCCCAAGCCATGAGAGCAAGTCTGTAAAAAGAAGGGTGAAATTCCAGAGGGGCAATTTAGCTAGTTGCTATTTAATGAATTAAGATTAGAAAAATTGGAGGAAAATATTTTGATATTAGCTTTAATATTAATTTTTATAGCTTTAAGTATGTATTTAGTAATGGTAGGTGCAAATAAAACCAAAACTAATAGAGAACGAATGATAGAAGATGAAGAACAAATAAGGTTTTTAAATAATTTGAATAAGAAATAAAAAAATTAGATGGAGGAATAATAAAGTGGAAAGAATTTTTATAGATAGAGAATGGTGCATTAATTATGTACTACTAGCATTAAACGATATTGAAAATAGTGAAAATAAAGAAACAACAGTAAAAGAATTTATTGACACAATTAGAAAAAAGTTTAAGACTTATACAGATGAAACAAAAATCAAACAAACAGAAAAGGAAATATTGAAAAAAATAGGAAAGAAGAAAATATTATTTCTAACAGAGAAATAATAAAAAGTAGCATAGAAAATATAATAGGAGAGTTTTTCATAAAATTGTAATAAGTTAAAAAATGAATAAAATGTGCAATAAAACCTATTGTGGAAAATATATTGTATAGAGGTGATGAAGTATTGGAGAAAAAAGTAGAAGAAATCTATACAAAAGACGGTAAAAAATTATTAGAATTGGTCCAAGAATGGATTGAAGAAAATAATTTTTTTTCAAATTGCAAAGATAATAATGTAGGGTGTAAAATAGCATTGTAGACAAGTAGTTATGAATAACTCAAAGTAAGGAGGTAAAAATGTATGAGTTATATAATAACTGCTTCAATGCTACTTTTCAGAATACAATAATATGGAGAGTAGCAATATATGTAAGACTATCAAGAGAAGATGAAAATGATAAAGAGCAATCAGAAAGCATTGAAAACCAAATTAACTTTTTAAAAACAATCGTGTCTAATAAAGGCTGGGTTTTAGCCAATATATACAAAGATGATGGATATACAGGAACAAATTTTGATCGACCTGATTTTCAAAGAATGCTAAATGATATAGAATTAGGAAAAATTAATTTAGTAATAACAAAAGATTTATCAAGACTTGGTAGAGATTACATTGAAACAGGAAGATATGTAGAAAAGTATTTTCCAGCTATGAATGTCAGATATATTGCTGTAACAGATAATATAGATACTTTTGACAAAAAGAACAGTAATAATGACATGACACCTTTTAAATCTGTAATAAACGATATGTATGCTAAAGATATATCAAAAAAAGTAAGAACAGCAATGATGACAAAAGCAACACAAGGCGATTGCATCAAAGCATTTTTACCATATGGATATAAAAAAGATCCAAATGATAAAAATAATATTTTAATTGATGAGAATGTAGCAGATAATGTGAAATTAATCTTTGACTTATATAAATCAGGGAAAAGCAAAAAGGAAATAGTGGATTATTTGAATAACTTAGAAATAAAAACTCCATTGAAGTATAAGCATGATACTACTAATTACTATAATCCAAATGAAAATTTTACTTATAAATGGAATAATACAGTTATTAACAAAATATTAAGAGATAGAATTTATGTTGGGGATTTAGTACAATTAAAATATACAAAGGTAAACTATAAAGTTAATAAGATGGTAAAGAATCCACTAGAAGATCAAATAGTAGTTATGAATAATCATCCTGCTATTGTTGATAGAGCAACTTTTGAAATAGTACAGGAAATGCTTATTAAGCAAACTAACGAATGGAACTATTCAGATAGAAAAAGACATTTATTAGCAGGACTTGTATTTTGTAAATGTGGGAGTAGAATTACTTATAACTTAAATCATGGAAAATTCTCAAGATGTTTATGTTCAAGCTATAAAAAGTATGGAAAAAAATTTTGTACTAATGTTCATTTGAAAGAAGAAGAATTATTAAAATTAGTATCAGAATCATTGAAAGAAAATATAAGTAAATACTTGAATATGGAAGAATTAAAATATGACAAAATGCTGAATAAAAATGAAACAGATGACAAAAAAGAAATAATATATTGGAACAAAAAGAAAGAGAGCATAGATAAAATTATTGCAGGATTATATGAAGATAAAGTATCTGGTGTAATAGGAATAGATACTTTCAAAAATCTAATAAGAAAATATGAAGATGAAAAAAAAGAATGTGATGCAAAGCTAAAATTATCAGAAGATAAGAAAAATAATATAGTTTCTAAACCAACAACTGATGAGAAACAGATAAAAGAGATAGCAAAAAAGCTTTTGACTTTTGATGACATTAATGAAGAAAATAAAAGTTTGGTATTCAAATTGATAGATAGAATAGTAATTGATGACAAAAATATAAGTATTAAGTATAAATTTGAAGTGCCAATATAAGGCTGTAATAGCCTATAATAAAGGAGTTGAGTTGTATTTCTCCCAATATAAACGCAGGGTGGCCATGGGAAGGAGGAAGAGACTAGTATGTGGACTTATAATAAAGTATTAGAATACCCTGTGAAAATTAAATGCCCTAATGCAAAATTGGCAAAATTTATTATTTCTCAATATGGAGGACCAGATGGAGAATTAGCAGCTTCCCTTCGTTATTTAAGCCAAAGATTTGGGATGCCAGACCAAGTATCAAAAGCTATTTTAAATGATATTGGTACAGAAGAAGTCGTACCGTGATGTTGTCAATAGCTAAAGACATAATTACAATCTTAGCTATTGACTGCAAAATGGGCTTGCTATGTTATAAAACTGTACTTACATAATTTGACTTTTTGATATAAATTTAGTATAATGTAACTGTCGCAATAATGCTTTGTTTCAAGTCCATAACTGTAAATAAAGTTATGGCAGAAAGGATTATGTATGAGTTTAGAAACTGATAAAAACGCAACTGGTTTTCGGATTACAATTTTTTCTAACAATGGCAAGACTTCTATAACTTGCCAAAGCAGACTTGTTGAGGGAGAACCATTAAAAGTTGTATCCAATGATGATGTTACTGATGATCAACTTTATGCTATTTGTCAAGTGTTAGATGAATTGCCGTAATCCTCATGATTCCATCTTTTCTAAATGTTAAGGTGGGATCTTTTATATTTTAAACATTTTAGGATATATATGTAGTTCAAAATTAGTAGGATCTGAATCTTTTTTGACGGCTTTGTTTGTTTTTAGGTATGTGACTTTAGCAATAATGCTTTTTAGTAGAATATTTTTATCTTCAACTGTTTCTAATTTATCATATAAATCAACTACATTTTCTAATTTCGGTATCATCATTTCTTTTTCATTTTGCATTTCATTACTTTTCTGTAATAGAAAATTGTATTCCTGCAATTTGTTTTCTAAACTTTTAATATTATCTTTTATAGCCTTTGAACGATTTACAAATTCATCTTTGCTATAAATTCCATTTTCTAAAAAGTCATAGATTTTATCAAGTTTAGCATTTTCTTTTTCTAATTCTTTTTTAGTAGAGATAATAGAACTTTCAATTAGTTTACTATTTTCGGCATTTGAATTATCTTTAACATCATAATCTACTTTATAATTCTCAAGCCATATTTTTAATGATTCAATTATTTTATTTTCTACAATATAAAGTTTAGAACTTACATTATCACATTTTGAATTAGAACATATAAGAGCCTCTGGCTTGTCAGCTTTTGTATAAGGTCGCCTTTGCATTGGTTTACCACATTTCTCACAAAAAACTAATCCTACTAAAGGATTTTGAATACTATCACTATGTTTTACTTTAGGAGTATTTAGTTTTCTTTTTTCTTGCACGAATTCCCAAGTTTTATTATCAATAATAGGTTCATGTAATCCATCATAAATCAAATAATCTTGATTACGAGGTCTGCTAATGATAATATGTCCATTTTTCGTTTTCTTTTTTTGTTTCCTTCTATTCCAAACAATTTTACCTATATAGGTAGGATTAGAAAGAATATCTTTTACAGAAGAAATTGTCCATTCATTAGAAATTCTAGGTTTTAAATTTAAAGAATTTAGTTGTTTTACAACTGAATTTATAGTATTATTTTCAAAAGTATATAATCTAAAAATTTCTTTCACAATAGGTGCTTCATCTTGATTTATAGATAAGATATAGCCCTTTGCATCTTTTAGTTTTATTCTATCATAACCAAAAGGAGCAATGTTACCAGCAAACTTACCTTCAGAAACAGAAATTTCACGACCTCTTTGCAAACGCCTATTAATTGTCTTATATTCTCTCCTAGACATAAATAAGCCAAACTCAAAATATTCTTCATCAAATTCATTATCAGGGTCATAAGTTTTAACAGGTGTAATAATTTTTGTATGAGAATATTTAAAGGCTTTTGAAACTCTACCTTGGTCAGCTGTATCTCCACGAGCAAGTCTTTCTACTTCAACAACTAGAACACCAGTCCATTTTTCATTTTCAACATCTTTCAAAAGTTTTTGCATTTCTTTTCTTTCACTAATAGTCTCACCACTTACAACTTCTCGATAAATTTTACCAATAGTTAAGTTTCGAGTTGAAGCTAGAGTAGTCAATATTTTTTCATGTCTTGCTAAAGTTTCGCCTTCGCCATATTTTTCAGATTCTATATCTTCTCTTGATTTTCTTAAATATATTGCATATGTGCCATTTTGCACACTTCCTCCTTTCCTTGTAATTAAGATAGCCGTTGGGAACAAAGTGACCTTACGGATATCTTATGCAAAATGCTTTAGCATTTTGTATACCTTGAAAATGCATAAGTATCTTGCACTGTCTTTAACTATGAACAAATTATATATACAATTATGACAAATTACAACAAAGAAGGAGTTATTTTGCTTATTAAATTAATAATAACATTATCTATATATTCTTTTTGAGTATCTATATTTTCTACAATGTAATCATCATAAAATTTTATCTTTGTGTTTTCTAAAGTGTATTCTTCTAATAACATATAAATCGCCTCTTTAAAATTTATGAGAAAAGCATAAAAAAATACCCAAGACAGCTTGTCTTGAGCAAATTTATATTTTTCTATGCTAACATTATATGATGGGCAATTTATAAAAACAATTCCCTTTTATTTCCCTTTTTTCTAAAAATCCATTTGCTAAGATGAATTTTGTGGTTTCTAAGCAAACGAAAGGTGAAATGTAATATTAAAATATTCATAAAATACTATGAAAAATGGCTAATTTGTGATATAAAATAGGTGAAATTTAAATAATGAATGTACCATACTACATATAAGATAAACTAAAGCCCAAGCATCTTGATATATATGATGTTGAAGAGCTTATGAAAACAATAAAACCTATTAAAGTGATTTTAACTCATTTTAATTGTAATATATTAAATCAAAAGACTGTTTTATTGGCTGGAAAGTTGAGTAAAAAATATAGTGTAAATGTAATATCGGCTGAAGATGATATGGTGTTATGATTACAAATTAAATATATAGTTTGTAAAAAAGTATAGAAATATAAATGTGAATGTAAATGATAACATTTTAAAGTAAATAGAGGAAATAAATATGATAGATTATATTAAAGATAAAAATACAAGAAAAAGAATAGAAGAGTTTTTAATTTCTAATGGAATAATAAAAGACGCAAAAAATGTAATAAGAAATGTTCCTCAAAAATTATATAAATACACAAATTTAAGTGAACATGTGATGAATAATTTAGAAAAAGCAGAATTAACAATTACTAATCCGAAGTTATTTAATGATATATATGATTGTACGATGCACACAAAATCATTTCCAAAGATAGAGAATGAAATAAATATACGTAATGAACAATTAAGTAGTATGGAATATGATAAAGTAGAAATGGATATGGAATATCTAAAAAAAGATTTTTATGAAAGAGACAGACATTTTATGACATATATGACAAGGGAGATGCGTATAGGATGTTTTAGTGAAGATAAAACATCAATTTTAATGTGGAGTCATTATGCGAATAATAACCAAGGAATCTGCTTGGAATACGATTTATCTGTATGCAATGTTACAGATTTTTTATATCCTGTTATATATTTACAACAACCTATAGATGTTACTAAATTATGTGAAGAAGGTAAGGATTTTAAGCTTGAATTAGCTATAATACTTTCTATTATTACTAAATATAATGTATGGAGTTATGAAAAAGAATGGAGAATTCTTTTAGGAGTGTATGGTGGGAAAAATTTACCAGATAGAACGCAAATTATTAATATTCCAAAGCCTTCTAAAATATATTTAGGGAGAAGTTTTTTAAAATATTGGTTAAATGATAAAGAAAGAGATTTAACAGTATTTAATAGATTTTGCAAATATATAAGAGATAATATATGGTATAAAAATTTAACCAATTAAAGTTACTACTAAAGGCAGGAAAGCAAGTATTAACATATCACTTACACACATTGAAGTACAAGCCTTCAAGAGTTAATAAAAGAACAAAGATTTTAAGCAAATTTGATGTGAAAATTCACTAAATGAACTACTAAAAGATACCAATGAGAGGGCGAAAGTTCACCAAATTCACTAAAAAAATTACTTAAAGTACACCAAGTGTACTAAATCAATTCACTAAGTGAATTAATAAATTTAATATTTTAAAAGATAATTCAAATAGTTTAAAAACTTATTTTAATCAGTTCGTTAGATGAACTAAAATAATAAAAAATCTATCAGTAAATATAAAAAAAGAAAACAATAAAGTATAATCAAACAAAAGTAAAAAATGGAATGAAGCATATGAAAACAAATTTATCCAATTTAATGAATAAAGAGCTATGTTTCCATAGCCCTTTTTCGATTGCTAGTTATTTGGTAGGTGTATCATTTCCTACATCTCTTTTGACCCATAGGGTGCGTGGTTGACACAATTTACCACCTCAAATAACTACTTATATTGTACTTTAATTATACAACTTTTATTCATAATTGTCTAGTTTTTCGAACAATAAATTTTCTTTTTTGTTTCGTTTTATCTTATTAAAAGTTTTGTTTCCTATTTTTATCATAGTTATTATAGAATTTTTTGTATGTTTTTCATCATTTAATACTGCAATTTTTAAAACTACATTTAGATTTGATTTTTCATCTAAAGACTTTATTAATACCAATGTATTATCTCTATTATTCCAATCTTTATAAATATAATCTGGATTATATAATATATTAGGTAAGTCTTCTTTCACTTGATTAAATAATTGAACTCTTTTTGTTTCAACATGATTCATTCTTTCATATGTAAAAATAACTTCATCTGTTATTAAATGTTCTCCAATTTCTTCAAAAAGTTCTATATTTAATTTACCAATCTCTATGAATTCTATTTCTTGCATTAAATCCTTCCTTTCGCATATGATTTTACTACAAATATATGCATATTTCAATTAAAAGTAGGAAATTTTACAGCCAATAACTTTAAATTTTTTTATGATTGACAACATCATGGAACAGAAGAATTAGCACATTTAGAAATTGTTGGAAGTATTGTACACCAATTAACAGATGGACTAAGTGCAGAAGAAATGAAAGCAGCAGGATTAGGTGCTTACTATACAGACCATGGTGTTGGAGTATATCCACAAGCAGCTGCTGGATGGCCATTTAATGCGTCTGTATTAGCAGTAAAAGGTGATCCGATTGCTGATTTACAAGAGGATTTAGCTGCTGAACAAAAAGCAAGAGCAACTTATGAAAAGTTAATTGATTTATGCGCAGATGATCCAGATGTTGTAGATCCACTTCGTTTCTTAAGAGAAAGAGAAGTAGTCCATTTCCAAAGATTTGGAGAAGCACTAAGAGGAGTTCAAGATAAGCTTGCAGAAAAAAGATTTTTCATGAATGATAATAATTGTATGAATAACAACATGATGCAAAATAATATGTCAAACAATGACTGCGGTTGTAGAAAATAGAAAAATGTGGTATAATAGAGATAGCTCTTTATTAGTTACTTCAAGACATCTGTGAGAAAACTGTAGAGGGAAATGAATATTTCTGGAGGTAAAAAAGAGAATGGTAAGGCAACAAAAAGAAGTCATTAGCAGAATCGGCATTGCAACATGCTGGACAGATGATGGACACATCAAAACGAAAACCACGGTGTTCTTTGAAAGTGGCAAACACTATGCGACAAGCATTCTAGGGTTTGACCAGCGGTTTGAAAAGTTCTCCATTGGGGAGAGAGTTTTGACGAAGAGCAGTGGCGACAGCGTTTTGAAGATGCAAAAAGCTTAACCAAAAACGGAGAGGAGAAGAATGATATTCGACTCCTCTTCTTTTGGCTATTAGATAATGTTTGATAACAGAAAATTTTAATGCTTTTTCCAAGAAAAATATATCGAAAAAGGAAGAAATTATAAAAAAACTAGTATTATAATAGAAAAGATCTACTAAGTAGTAAAGACAGATATAGATTTTTTTCTGCCAATAGATACTAAGAATAAGGCTTCAAAAAAAAGTTGCAAAAAAATAAAAAAACTGGAAAAATAAAAATAAAAAAATAAGACATAATAATTAGTGAAAATAGAACAATTAAACTATTTTTTAAAAATTTAATTTGGAAAGGAGTTAAAAAGATGAAAAAATTATTTTCTATTTTTATAATTTTAATCTTATTTTTTACTATTATTTCTGTTTCAAGTGTTACTTCAGCAACAACACTTAATAATGTAAGTGCAGAAGTAAGTAAATCAAAAATAGCACCAGGACAAGAAGTAAATTTAACAGTTAGCTTTGGAAAAGATTTAGGAGCATATACTGTTAATGCTACTTATGATGATGCTATTTTTGAATATGTACGCTCAGAAGGTGGAACAGCTAATGATACAGGAGATAAAGTAATTCTTACTTATCATGATGCAACAGGAGGAACTAACCCAAGAACTAATGCAGTTATTACTTTTAAAGCAAAAGCAGGATTAACTACTAGTAATCCAACTGATTTTTCTATTACTCTATCAGGAATGTCAAATAGTGATGCTTCTGAAACTTATGATGATATAACTACACCAATTATTAAAGATATCTTAGTAGAGCCGAACTATGTAAACTATACTTTAAGTTTAGACTATACAGGAGTTATTAAAAAAGATGAAGCTAAAGAGATGAAGTTAACTACAGCTTCTACTATGGGAAAAAATTATGATCATGTTAGATTAATTGCAGAAGTAACTGCAAAACCAGAAACAAATGCTACAGCAAAATTACTTGCTACAGATAATAGTGGAGCAGAAATTGATTTGCTTCAAAGTGGATGGGGAGAAGCTGATGGATATGCTATTGGCGGAAAAGATGTAAAACAAGAATTACTATTAAGAGGAGAATTTAATACAGACGGAAAATATACAGTTCATATCAAATTAATCGATAGAGACAATTCAGACGCAGTGATAGCTGATAAAAGCTTTGATATTACAGTAGGAGAAAAGGAAGTAGAAAAGCCAACAACTAATACAAAACCAACTACAGATGAGGAACTACCAACAACTTATCCAAAAACAGGTATGACTCAATATGTATATATTTTATTAGCAGTTCTTGCATTATTAGTAGTATATTTTGTTTTAAGAAATCATAGACCAGCAAAGCGATATAAATTATAGAAATAGGTAAAAGTACCAATGAACAAAGTATTAAGATGGCTAATACTCATGATTCTTTTTCTCATTTTATTTTTTACATTAAGGGGAGTTTCTGAGGAATCACAAATAAAAACAGGAGAAGAGCCTCAAAATATACAAGAAGAAACACAGGTAGAAAAAGGCAAGGAAGAAGAAGTTCAAAATAAAACTAAAGTGGTAGCTACACGATATAAGGGGCATAAAGTAGCAGCTAATTTACAAATTGAAAAACTAAAAATAGATACTTGTGTTTTAGAAGATTATACAAAAAACGCAATGGAAGTTTGCGTTACCAAATTTTTTGGACCAAATCCAAATGAAGTAGGAAATTTTTGTATAACAGGACACAATTATATTACAAAGAATATGTTTGGATATTTGTATACTTTGAGTGATGGGGATATTCTTACCTTAACAGATAATGAAAATGGAACAATAAAATATGAAATTTATGATAAATATAAAGTAAAGCCAAATCAAACGTATCGGATTATCACAAAGAACAAATGGCAAAAGAGAAGTAACTTTAATTACCTGCTGTAATTATTCTAATGAAAGATTAATTATTAAAGCAAGGGAAGTTTAATGGAAAAGGTGGAAAAGGGGACGATTCTGCTTTCCAAGTTTTCTTGGAAAGCAGAATCGTCCTCTTTTTCACTCTTCAACTTTTCAATTGAATAATGGCATGTAATCTATTATCCTCTGTATTTTTCATCACAACAGTATGAGTGTTTCTCTCTTTTACATAAAAGCAATTTACACTTTCTCCTAGTTTAGTACCACTTTTATACATAATTTCAAACTCGTTACAATTTTCATTTTGGTAAACTTCTTCTGGTAAAGCTTCGATAGCATAGTCTAAATAGCATAAGTTATGCATATGTTGGTTCATATCAATATCTCTTCGAGAGACTGTGAAGGTATAGCAAGGTTCCATAGTATCTATAACTTCGGGTTCTCTTAATTTAGCAATTTCTACTTCTTCAAAAACATTCCTCTTTTCTTCAGGGGAATAGCAATCAATAATTTCAGGTGTAATTTTAGTAACTCTTCCAGTTTGAGTATCTACTAAACTCCATTTAGTAGAAGCAATGCCAATTAATTCATGATTTTCATCATACATTTCAAAATCACGATATGTTAAACATTTATTGGCATTTTTTGCCCAAGTTGCTATCGTAACAGGAGTATTGTATGGAACTCTTTTTTGAATTTGAACTTTCCAATGTAATAAGACCCAAGAAAGGTGAGTACTATTGATTTGATTAATACCAAAGCCAGCAACTTCAGAATGAAGACAGGCAACATTTTCTAATAAATCTAAAAATCCACCATTTGTAAGCCTATTTGTTGATCCAATATCTTTTACTTTGACATAACAATTCTTTTCAAATACACTCATTTTATTTGTCCTCCATCATTTTTTCCATAACGCTATATATATTAGGAAATTCTTTTTTGACATTGATAATGTGAAAATCCTTACTACTAACTAAAGCGTGCGTAGTAGTTCCAGTACAAATTGGTTTATTTTCATTTTCTAAAAAGACTTCATAATAAAATTCTATTTTAACACCAGACAATTTGCTAACAGTAGACGTTACAATTAATTCATTCTCATAATGAGCAGGTTTTTTATACTTACACGAAAGTTCTACTAGAGGTGTCATAACGCCAGCTTGTTCCATTTTAGAATAAGGGAAGCCAGCTTGTTTTGCTAAATCTGTTCTAGCAAGTTCAAACCAAATTGGATAAACACTATGATGTGCAATTCCCATTTGGTCTGTTTCAGCATATCTTACAATTACTTTACTTTTTGATATCATATATTTCACTTCCTTAAAATGGAATTATATCAAAAAAATAAAAAATGTCAATTAGTAGTTGACGAGGGTAGAAAAATGGCATAAAATGAGACAGAAAATATGCTTGAGATAAAGGAGCGGAGACTATCTTAAAAGGTAGTAATCTTAAATAGGAAAATGAATTTAACAAAGTGTGATATATGTCCTAGGAATTGTAAAGTAGATAGAACAAAGGGAAAAATACGGTTATTGTAAATGTGATGATAAAATTAAAATAGCATTAGCTTCTATCCACTATTATGAAGAACCTTGTATCAGTGGAGAAAATGGTTCGGGTACAGTGTTTTTTAGCAATTGTAATTTGAACTGCATTTATTGTCAAAATTATGAAATTAGTCAGCAAGGCAAGGGAAGAGAGGTTTCAATAGAGGAATTAGCAAAAATATTTTTAAAACAACAAGAAAAACAAGCCAATAATATTAATTTAGTAACTCCTACGATGTACGCTAAGCAAATAAAGGAAGCATTAATGATAGCAAAAAAAGAGGGACTTTCCATTCCAGTTGTTTATAACACAAATGGATATGAAAGTGTGGAGACATTAAAAGAACTAGAGGGTTTAATTGATATTTACTTACCAGATTTAAAATATTATTCTAATGAATTAAGTAAAAAATATTCTAAAGTAGATCAATATTTTGAAGTGGCAACAAAAGCAATTCAAGAAATGCATAGACAAGTAGGAAAGCCAATTTTTAATGGAAATGGAATGATACAAAAAGGGGTCATAATTAGACATTTGGTTTTACCAAATCATTTGCAAAACACTAAACATATTTTAAAATGGATTAAGGAGAACATGCCAGAAGGAACTTATGTGAGTGTAATGGCTCAATATTTTCCAACTTACCAAGCAAAACAAGATAAAAGCATAAATCGAAAATTAACGGAAAAAGAATATCAAGAGATTGAAAATTATTTGTATACGTTAAACTTGGCAAATGGCTATATGCAGGAATTAGGAGAGCATGAAGAAGAATATGTACCTAATTTTGATTTATCAATTTAAAGATTTTAAACTTTTGGTGTTTTTGTTGAAAAAAGAATAGGGATATGATAAAGTAATGGAAAAGTATAAATAAGAGTAACAGAAAAGAGGAAATAATATGGAGATTAAAGTGATTGCATCAACAAAAATAGGATATCAATTACCAAAAGAAGAGGCATTAGATTTTTCAGGGAAATCAGCTGGAATTTGCTATTTACCAGATACGCTTGAAACTTTATTTGCAGAAGCTAAGGAAAAGACACAAAGAAGAGTAAATGGAAATTTACAATCTGGTCATCACAGTGTTTTTGCACATGCAACATATAATTTGTCTTTAGAAGGAATACCTAAAATTATCGCAATGATTTTAAATAATGAAAAGGTATACAATACTTCAGAAAAATCAGCAAGATATACTAAAATGGAATGTTCAGAAGAAGAAAAGAAATTATATGATAAATGGATAGAAATATATAAACAAGAAATAAGTAAAGAATATCCAAATTTAGAAGAAAAAAAGGTTCAAAAATTAGCACAAGAAAATGCACGCTATTTAATTAGTATATTTACGCCAGCAACCATTATGGAATATACTGTGAATTTTCAACAGTTAAATTTCATGATTGGATGGTTTGAAGATTACATAAAAGAGGCACCAGAAACAGTCTTTTCCATTCAACTAAAAAAGGCTATGAAGGAATTTTTAGAAAAATTGCCAGATTTAAAAGTAGAAGAATTAAATGCTAAGATGAAAGGAAGAAGTCTTTCCTTATTTGCGCAAAGAGAAAGAACAGAGGAATTTGGAGAAAACTATTGTGTAAATTATTTAGCAAGCTTTGCGCAATTAGCACAAGCACAAAGACATAGAACAATATCTTATGAAATGACTTTGTTAGATACACCTGTATATTATATTCCAACAATTATAAAGGGAACTGAATTAGAAGAAGAGTGGATAAAGGATATCTCTTCTTTAAAAGAGCATTATCCACAAGGTATGTGTGTAAGAGTAAATGAAAGAGGAACAATAGAAAATTTTGTATTAAAGTGTACAGAGCGTTTATGTGGTGCAGCTCAACTTGAAATTGCAATACAAACAGATGAAATAATGAAAAAGTATATGACAAATGTAAAAGATAATCCAATATTATATCATTATTTATTACCATATTCAAAAGGAGCAAGATGTACATTCCCCAGTTGGAAATGCACTTCGCCTTGTGTATTTGGTGGGAAAAATGCAATGACTAGAAAAATATAAGGAATAGAATAAATAGCAAACTTTTAAACAAAGTTTGCTATTTATCATTATAAAAAGTTATTCTTTTAAGTATTAATAATTTTCATATCTTTTATAATTAGGCATATAAGTTTTCATCATTTGCCAAAAGCCTTTACTATGTGTTTTATATTTTAAATGACAAAATTCATGTAAAACAATGTATTCAATAGTTCTTCTATCATATTTTACAATATCAGGACTAATCACAATTTTCTTTTCATCTGTATAGCATTTAGATATTTGCCCATTTTTAAATCTTTTGATAGTAAAATCTTCAGGTGCAAATCCTAATAATAATCTTGTTTTTTCCATTGCCCTTTCAATTTCTTGTTCTGCAATTTTATCATACAATTTTGCCACTAGAATTTTTAAAAGGTCATTAGTTTTTGCCTTTTTAAATTTATTAGGAAGTATTACTTCAATAATATGATTGATAAAATTAATAGTAGAAGCTTTTACATGTTTGTAATATAAGCGAAATTCATGGATAGTTCCTAGAACGGAAATAGTACCAGTATAACAATTCCAAGGTGCAGTAATAGTAGCTTCTCCAGCGTTGATAGAAATGTTTAAAATATTCATAATTGATACCTCCTAACAAAAAAAGTTTTACAAATCAATGTTTGTATATAATATACAAAAAGTTGTTCGTCTTGTCAAGACATTTTTTTAAAAAATAAAAATAAACTTGAATTTACTTTTAAATTCAAGTAAAAGTGAAAAAATCTTCTAAAATCCTTGACAAATCTAAAAAAATAGTGTAAAGTATATTAGCATTACAAAAAAACGTAGTGCTAATATATTTTTTGAGAATATTTTTTGAAAACCTAGGAAAAAAGAAGAGGTGAAGTCATTGGAGAAAAATGTAAAGGTGAGTCTATTATGCCAAATTTATGGAAAAATGCTAACAGACAAACAATATGAAATCATCAATGATTATTATAACAATGATTTATCACTCTCTGAAATTGCCGAAAATAATCAAATTACAAGACAGGCAGTAAGAGATATTATCAAAAAGGGGGAAAATAAACTTTTCGAATTAGAAGAAAAGCTAGCATTTATGGAAAAAACATTAAAACAAGAAAAACAATTACAACAAATCCTAGAAGAATTAAGCAAAATTGAAGAAACATCTTCTGATAAAAAAGTGGAAAAGATCTTAAACCACGTTAGAGAAGAGTTAAGCTGTTTAGTATAACTCTATAACAAAATGCTTAAAAGAAAACGAAAGAGGTGTGAAGATGGCTTTTGAAGGACTAAGTTCAAAACTTCAAGATATTACAAGAAAATTAAGAGGAAAAGCAAGAATTACAGAGTCAGATTTAAAGGAAATGCTTCGTGAAGTAAAACTTGCATTGCTTGAAGCGGATGTAAACTATATGATAGTAAAAGAATTTATTAATAGTGTACAAGAAAAAGCTTTAGGACAGGATGTATTGAAATCTTTAACACCAGGTCAACAAGTTATAAAAATTGTAAAAGATGAAATGGTTGAACTGCTAGGAGGAACAGAAAGCAAAGTGAATTTTACACCCAATCCTCCTACTGTTATTATGTTAGTAGGGTTGCAAGGTTCAGGTAAAACGACAACTGTAGGGAAATTAGCAAATTTATTTCGTAAACAAGGCAAGAAACCATTATTAGTTGCATGCGATATTTATAGGCCGGCGGCTATCAAACAATTACAAGTAGTTGGAGGGCAACTTAATATTCCAGTTTTTAGCAATGAACAATCGAAAGATGTTGTTCATATTGCAAAACAAGCAATGTCAGTTGCTATGAGTAAACTAAATGATGTAGTTATTCTAGATACAGCAGGACGTTTACACATTGACGAAGAATTAATGACAGAATTAAAGAATGTCAAAGCAAATGTTAAACCACATGAAATCTTATTAGTTGTAGATAGTATGACAGGTCAAGATGCAGTAAATGTTGCCCAATCCTTTAATGAAGAATTGGGAATTGACGGAGTTGTACTTACAAAACTAGATGGTGATACACGTGGAGGTGCTGCATTATCTGTTAAGAAAATTACAGGTAGACCAATCAAATTTGTAGCAACTGGTGAAAAACTAAGCGATATTGAAGTATTCCATCCAGACAGAATGGCTGGCAGAATTTTAGGAATGGGTGATGTATTATCCATTATTGAAAAAGCAGAAGAAAACTTTGATATAGAAGAAGCTGAAAAATTAGAAAAACAGCTTAAGAAAAAGGAATTAGATTTAGATGATTACCTAGCACAATTAAGACAAGTTAAAAAAATGGGGTCTTTTTCTTCTATCCTAAAAATGATTCCAGGAATGAACCAGTTAAAAGATGTACAAGTAGACGATAAAGAGTTTGTCAAAATAGAAGCAATGATTTGCTCTATGACAAAAGAAGAAAGAAGAAATCCGCGTTTACTGAATGGAAATAGAAGACTTAGAATTAGCAAAGGTAGTGGTACAACAGTTCAAGATATTAATAAATTCATGAAATCTTTTGAAATGACACAAAAAATGATGAAGAAAATTCAAAGTGATAAGGGCAGTATGAAAAGACTAATGAATGGTTTGAATGCTAATGATTTAAAAAATTTTAAAATGTAAAATGTGTATAATAAAGTGCAGTCCGCGCAAGGTGAGCTTGCGAGCGCCTTCCGCTCATTTCTTATATTTGCGTTTAGCTTTTGAAATGAGCGGACAGCAAGGACAAACGTATTATAAACATTTTACATAATAAATAGTTTTTAATTTTTAATATATATAATTAAAATATCAGGAGGTGAAATTAAATGGTAAAAATCAGATTACAAAGACAAGGTGCTAAAAAAGCTCCATTCTATCATATTGTTGTAGCAGATTCTAAAAGCCCAAGAGATGGAAAAATCATTGAAAAGATTGGTTCTTATGATCCAATGACAGAACCTTCTACAATTGTTATTGATAATGAAAAATTTGAACAATGGATCAAAAATGGTGCAAAACCAACAGATTCAGTTAAGAACTTAGTTGAAAGAGCATCTAAATAATTGTAAGTACTTCGAAGAGAGGAACTAAAACTATGAAAGAAATTTTAGAGACAATAATTCTAAACATGGTAGATAATAAAGAAGCAGTAGCTATTACAGAGACTTTAGAAGAAAGAAAAGCAAATTATGTAGTAAAAATTGCTGAAGAAGACATGGGAAGAATTATTGGAAAACAAGGAAAAACAGCAAAGGCAATTCGTATGGTAATGAAATCTGTAGCAGGAAAAGAACATAAAAGAATCAACGTAGAATTTGTAAATTAAGAGGAATTTTGATGAAGAGGCAATATTTTGAGATAGGACAGATAGTAAATCACTTTGGGATTAAAGGTATGGTAAAGGTAAATCCTTTTACTGATGATATTTCTCAATTTGAAGAGATGGAAACTATTTTAGTAGATAAAAAGGGAAGTCTTCTAGAAATACAAATTGAAGAAGTAAAATACAGTAAGAACCAAGTATTATTAAAACTAAAAGGAATTGATACTGTCGAAGATGCAGAAAAATATCGTAATTGTTATTTAAAACTTCCAAGAGAAAAAGCAAGAAGACTTCCAAGAGATACTTACTTCATAGCTGACTTAATAGGCTTAGAGGTATATACAGAGGAAGGAAAGCTACTAGGGAAAGTAGATGATATATATAATACAGGGGCTAGTGATATCTATGTTATCAAAGATACACTTGGCAAACAAATTCTATTACCAGCAATTAAAGAGGTTATCAAACAAATTGACTTAGAACAAGAAAAAATAGTTGTCCATTTATTAGAAGGACTAGTGTAGGAAGGAATGTGCTATGCGATTTGATGTATTAACTCTTTTTCCAGAAATGTTTGAACCAATACAGCAAAGCATTTTAGGAAGAGCTAGTAAAAATCATATTTTAGAATTTAATTTTGTAAATATGAGGGACTTTTCAAAAAATAAGCATTTGAAAGTAGATGATACTCCTTATGGTGGAGGTGTAGGAATGGTGATTATGCCAGATGTAGTATATGATGCCTATTCTTCTATTACCAATAAAGAAAATGCGAAAGTGATTTATTTATCACCACAAGGACAAACATTAAACCAAGCAAAAGTGCAAGAACTTTCTAAAGAACAACATTTTATTCTGTTATGTGGACATTATGAAGGAATTGACCAAAGAGTGCTAGATGAGATTGTAGATGAGGAAATATCGATAGGAGATTATGTATTAACAGGTGGAGAACTTCCTGCCATGGTACTAATCGATAGTGTTAGCCGATATGTAGAAGGAGTGTTAAAAGAAGGATCAACTAAGGAAGAATCTTTTTCAAACAAACTTCTAGAATATCCACAATATACAAGACCAGAAGTATTTAGAGGAAAAAAGGTACCAGAAGTATTACTTTCTGGGCATCATGAAAACATACAAAAATGGAGACAAGAAAAGTCTCTAGAGATAACGAAATTAAAAAGACCAGATTTATTAAAGTAGAAAGGAGGATATTCAAATCATGGATATCATAAAATCAATTGAACATGAACAATTAAAGAATAAGATTCCTGATTTAAAAATTGGTGATACTATTAGAGTACATCAAAAAATTAAAGAAGGAAACAGAGAAAGAATTCAAGTATTTGAAGGAATTATTATTAAAAAACAAAACGGAGGAGTAAATGCTACTTTCACAGTAAGAAAGATTTCTTATGGTGTAGGTGTTGAAAAAACCTTCTTAATTCATTCACCATTAGTAGAAAAAGTAGAGGTAGTAAGAGTTGGTAAAGCTAGACGTGCTAAACTATACTATTTAAGAGATAGAATTGGTAAAGCTGCTAAGACAAAAGAAAATACAGGTGCTAGAATTGAAGACAGAGAAATTACTGTAAAAGAAGATTTAATAGAAGAACCAGTAGAAAATGTTGAAGCTACAACAGAAGTTACTACTGAAGTAAAAACAGAAGAAACACCAGTTGAAGCTGCTCCAGAAGAAGCACCAAGCGTTGAAACAGAAAATCCAGTAGTACAAGAAACTGTAGATACTGTAAAAGAAGAACCTGTTGAAGATGTAAAAGATGCTCCAGCAGAAGAAGGAAAAGAATAAAAACAAAAATAAAAATAAAAACCGCCCCTTTTAGAAGAGAGGCGGTTTTTGATATGGAAAGCATAAACTAATTTTTGCTTTTTTTTGTCTCTAACAATTTTGTTACTTGGGAAAAAGACATGAAAGCAAAGTGTTGGAAAAGTTTACCTGTCAAAGAATAAACATCCCAACCAGAGGACTTGCTACCAGCAACAAGAACTTGAGCATTGGGGAGAACATTTGCATAGAGATAATTGTTTTTTGCATCGACAATAATTTCTGTCTTGTCTGCATTGCAGATTCCCCACCTACCAAACCACTCAAACATCCGAAGACTGTGCTTGTGACCATTGGAATTAAACACAGTTGTTACTGGCGAAAAGGTGCTGGACATGCGTAGCTTTTCAATATCGCCAATAGTAGATTCTTGTTGCTTGGTTGTTTTGTGTGCCATAGTAGTCTTTCCTTTCAAAAAATATTATAGTATATTTACTATGCACAAATATTATAGCACTTTTTCATTGAAAATACAAGACTTACAAGAATTATGAAAAAAACAATCTTTTTTCGTCGATTTTTCTCTAGAAATTTCTTTACAAAATAAATAACTTAGGATAAAATATGCATAGTAAATAAAGAAGGGAAAAAAATGATTCGATTTATTTCAAAATGTGAACAAGATACTATTGAATTTGCTTCAAAATTTGCTTCAAAGTTAATGAAAAAAGATATTGTTGTTTTATCAGGAGAACTTGGTTCAGGCAAAACGAAGTTTGTTCAAGGAGTGCTCAAATATTTTGGATTAGAAAATGAAATTTCTAGTCCTACTTTTACGATTGTAAATGAATATCATGCAAAAAAGGACAATATCTATCACTTTGATGTATATCGCTTAGCAGATACAGATGAATTTTATGCCATTGGTGGTGAGGAATATTTTGAACAAGGTATTTGCTTAATAGAATGGGGAGAAATGATAGAAAGCATTTTACCAGCGGATTATATCAAAATAACATTCAAAAAGAATGATGAAAATGAGGAGTATAGAGAACTGCAAATAGAGCCTTTGGGAGAGAAATATATTAACATATTTAAATAAGTAACAAGAGAAGTTTAACAAAATGAAAAGTTAGAGGGAAGGAGAAAGGTTAGCCTAAATACTAGCAAAAAAGGAAAATGAAGATTTTAACAATAGATACTGCTTCTAAAAATGCAATAGTAGCTATTACAGAAAATGAAGAAAAAATAATAGAATTAAACAATGAAGAAGAAAAAACGCATTCTCAAAAGTTAATGCCAATGATAGAGGAAGCATTCCAAAAAACGAAGTTATCCTTAGATGACATTAAATTAATTGTATGTTGCTTAGGACCAGGTTCTTTTACAGGTGTTAGAATAGGCATTGCAACAGCCAAAGCCTTTGCAGATAGTAAAAGTATTCCAGTAGTTGGGGTAAATTCATTAGAAGCATTGGCATATAGTTTGGAGAAAGAAGGGAATATATGTGCTCTTATTGATACAGGACATGAAAATGCATATGTAGGATATTATAAGATAAAAAAAGATGAAAATGGCAATTTACAAACAATACAAGAAGATTTAACCTTTTTGAATTTAACAGATGAAAAATTAAAAGAAATACAAAAACAATATGAAATTGTAAGTAGGCAAAATAGCGGTTTAGGAATAACAATTGCTAAAATTGGCTATACTAAATATAAAAATGGAAAATCAGGTGATTCTTCTATTTTATCTCCAGTGTACTTAAGAAAGTCACAAGCAGAACTAGCGTTAGAAGAAAAAGGTAAAGGAAAATAGAATGGATATAGAAATAACAAAAATGCAGTTATCTGATTTAGAACAAATAAAAGAAAGACTAATAGAAGAGTTTGACGATTTTTGGACAGTAGGAACTTTGAGGGAAGAATTAGAAAACAAAAATCGGCTTAGATTCTTATTACATAGTTGTAAAACAGAACAAAGAAATTGTGGGCTTTGCAGGAATATTAAAGATTGTAGATGAAGTTAATATTATGAATATTGTAGTTAGAAAAAATAGAAGAAAAGAAGGGATAGGTTACAAATTACTAAGTGAAATTTTTGAAATAGCAAAACAGCTAAAGGCGCAAAGCATTACATTAGAAGTCAATGAAAACAATCTAGCAGCTATTAAGTTATATCAAAAATTTGGTTTTGAGCAAGTAGGACTTCGCAAGAAATATTATCATAATATAGACAATGCGATTATTATGAATTTACATTGTTCACATTAAGCATATTACACCGTTTGAACTTGCTGTCCGTTGCTTTCATTTATAAATAGAGCAAGAAAGCAACGGAAGGTGCTCAGCTTCACTATGTTGCGCTTCGCCTTGCGCGTTCTACACTTTTGTAATATGTCTAATGTAAAAAAATAGAAAGCCATATAACTAAGGAGGAAAACAATGAAAAAAACAAATGAATTAAGTTATAAAGAACTAAAGATGGTATGTAATCCAGATAGATTTGAATTCGCATCTACTGCAGAATTAGATCCTATTGATACTGGAATTGGACAAGATAGAGGAATTAAAGCATTAGAGTTTGGACTTAATGTAGATGTTAGAGGATATAATTTATATGTAGAAGGTCCAAGTGGCGTTGGAAAAACGATGTATACTAGGAATTATCTAGACATTATTTCTAAAAAGAAAAAAACTCCACAAGATTGGTGCTATATCTATAATTTTGATAATCCAAATGAGCCAGTAGCAGTATCTCTACCAGCAGGAGGAGGAAAAGAATTCTGTGACTTAATGGACCATTTTATAGATGATGTTAAAGTTGATATCAAATCTACTTTCAACAATGAAGAATTTGAGAAAGAAAGAGCACTTATTAAACAAGAATTTGAAGATAAAAGAAATCTTTTAATGGAAAAATTAAACCAAAAATCTTCAGAATATGGTTTCCAAGTAAAAGCTTCTCAAACAGGAATTTATATGATGCCTGTTATGAATGGAAAAGCAATTGCAGAAGAAGAATTTAATAAACTAGATGAAAATATTAAAAAAGAATATGAAGATAAGTCAGGGATTGTGCAACAACACATTATGGAAGCAATTGGAGAAATTAAATCTATTGAAAGAGAATCAGCGCAGAAAATAGAAGAATGGCAATCCAATGTTGCACTTTTAACAGTTAATACACATATCAACTACATTAAATCAAAATATAAAAGACATAAAAAGATTAATCACTTCTTAGATAGCATCAAAAAAGATATTTTGAAAAATATTTCGCACTTTATTGCGGAGGATAAAAACAATAGCCAGCAAGCTGGGCAAGTACAAAATGTAAAGCCAGAATTAGTAAAGCCATGGCTTAATTATCGTGTTAATCTTTTTGTAGATAATAGCAAATTAGAAGGTGCACCAGTGATTATGGATTCTAACTATTCTTATCACAATATCTTTGGAAAGCTAGAATATGAAAATTACTATGGGGCGCTAAAAACAGATTATACTATGTTAAAGCCAGGACTTTTACATCAAGCCAATGGTGGATATATTATCTTCCAAGCAAATGATTTATTAAGTAATGGTTTGTGCTATGAAGCATTAAAAAAAGCATTAAGAACAAAAGAACTTGGAATTGAAAATGCAGCAGATCCGCGTTCTTCTATGGTAATGATCTCGTTAAAACCAGAGCCAATTCCTTTGAATTTAAAAGTAATTATTATTGGAGAAGAAAATATTTATCAAACATTACTTCAAATGGATAATGATTTTAGGAAGTTATTTAAAATTAAAGTGGAGTTTGAAGATGATGCACCAATTACCATGGAGAACATGAACAAATTGGCAAGATTTATGGCAGGATATTGCAAACAAGAGGAATTACCACCACTTACAAAAGAAGCAGTAGCAAAAATGATAGAATATGCTTCTAAAATTGCAGAGAACCAAGAAAAACTTTCTACGCGTTTTAGTGATTTAGCACAAATTATTGGAGAAGCAGCTACTTGGGCTAGAATGTCACGTTCTAAAACTGTCAATGAAGAACATATAGTAAAGGCTTTAAAAGAAAGTGTAGAAAGAGTAAAAAAATATGATAGCCGTTACATGGAAATGATAGAAGAAAATACCCTTTTAATTGAAACACAAGGTTTTACTACAGGTCAAATTAATGGACTTACTGTAATGAATATTGGAACCTATAGTTTTGGAAAGCCAGTCAAAATTACAGCAAATACTTATACAGGAAAAAGTGGCATTATTAATGTAGAAAGGGAAGTAGAGCTTTCAGGTTCTTCTCACTCAAAAGGTGTGCTTATCTTAAGTGGTTATTTAGGCGAAATGTTTGCACAAGATATTCCACTTTCACTAACTGCAAGTATTTGCTTTGAACAGTTGTATAGCGGTGTAGATGGGGATAGTGCATCTAGTACAGAACTATATGCTATTCTATCAAGTTTAGCAGGAATACCTATTAACCAAGCAATTGCAGTAACAGGTTCAGTGAATCAAAAAGGAGAGATTCAACCAATTGGTGGAGTAAATGATAAGATAGAGGGATTTTTCCAAATTTGTAAAATGCGTGGCTTAGATGGAACACATGGTGTTATGATACCAAAGCAAAATATAAAGAATTTGAATTTATCAGAGGAAATTGTGCAAGCAGTAAAAGAAGGAAAATTCCACATTTATGCAATTGCAACAATTGAAGAAGGAATTGAAATATTAACTGGTGTCCCAGCTGGTAAGAAAGATAGCGAAGGGCATTTTCCAGCTGGTAGTGTCAATTATTTAGCTTATGAGAAGTTAAAGAAATATGCCAAAATTAGCCAAAAATAAAAAAACAATTTTGACAAATCATCTAAAACAAAGTATAATAAGATATATTATTGAGGAGGAAAGCGTATGGGAATAGCATCATTTGTTTTAGGAATTATTTCGTTAGTAATGGGGTGGATACCATTTATTTGCTGGATTACTTTAATGACAGCAATTATAGGTCTAATTTTAGGAATTATAGATGCTATACAAAAAAGTAAGACTAATGATAAAAATAAGGGTTTTGGAATTGCGGGATTAGTTACTAGTGCGATTTCTATTCCAATTATTTTCATTATGTCAATTGTTTCTATTGCTATTATAGTAGAGGAGCCAGATAGTGTTGTTAATTCATACTATGATGATTATTATTACGATTATGATTATGACGATGATTGGTTAGATGAATGGTATGACAATTATCATAAAGATAGAATTTATGATTATAGAACATTTTAAATAACAAAATGTAAATAAACTTGTAACTATGTTACAAGTTTTTATTTATGTCTTGTTAAAAAACTTTTGCTATGATAGAATAAACAAGAAAAGAAAGAAAAAGAGGAGGCTATCTACTTGCAAGACAGAAAAAAGTTTATTCGTAATTTTAGTATTATTGCTCATATTGACCATGGAAAATCTACTTTAGCAGACAGATTAATTGAAATGACAGGAGTGCTTTCTCAAAGAGAAATGGAAAGTCAAGTGTTAGACAATATGGACATCGAAAGAGAAAGAGGTATTACAATTAAATCTCAAGCTGTTCGTATGAAATATCATGCTAAAGATGGACAAGATTATGAACTGAATTTAATAGATACCCCAGGACATGTAGATTTTAATTATGAAGTGTCTCGTAGCTTAGCAGCTTGTGACGGGGCTATTTTAGTCGTAGATAGTAGCCAAGGTGTAGAAGCACAAACTTTAGCAAATGTATATTTGGCAATTGATAATGACTTAGAGATTTTGCCAGTTATCAATAAAGTGGATTTACCAAACGCAAGACCAGAAGAAGTGAAAAAAGAGATTGAAGATATTATAGGAATTCCAGCACAAAATGCACCATGTATTTCAGCAAAATCAGGATTAAATGTAGACCAAGTATTAGAAAGAATTGTAACAGATTTGCCAGCACCAACAGGAGATGAAAATGCTCCACTAAAGGCTCTTATATTTGACTCCATTTATGACAATTACAAAGGTGCTATCGCCTATGTACGTATTAAAGATGGAACGGTCAAAGCAGGAGATGAAATGGTTTTAATGTCTTCCAACAGAATTTTCACGATTACAGAAGTTGGATATTTTGAGCCAGGAAAATATGAGGAAGCAAAGGAATTAAAAGCAGGAGAAGTTGGATACATTGCAGCAAGTATCAAAAGCTTATCAGATGTACGAGTTGGTGATACGATTACTTTAAAAGAAAATCCAGCTTTAGAACCATTACCAGGATACAAAAAAGTAAATCCAATGGTATATTGTGGAATTTATCCTATTGACGGTAGCGACTATGAAAACTTAAAAGTAGCGTTAGAAAAGCTAAAATTAAATGATGCTGCTTTAGAATATGAGCCAGAAACTTCAGGTGCTTTAGGATCTGGATTTAGATGTGGTTTTTTAGGACTATTACACTTAGAAATTATTGAAGAAAGACTAGACAGAGAGTTTGATTTGAGTTTAATTACTACATCTCCATCTGTTATTTACAAAATTCATAAAACATCTGGTGAAGTGATTGAGTTATATAATCCAGCAGACATGCCACCATCTACTGAAATTGCCTATATGGAAGAACCAATTGTACAAGCTGAAATATTAACTCCAAAAGAATATGTTGGTGGTATTATGGAGATTTGCCAAAATAGACGTGGAACCTACATCGATATGAAATATTTAGATGAAAACAGGGTAACATTACACTACGAATTACCACTTAATGAAATCATTTATGACTTTTTCGATACCTTGAAATCAAAAACCAAAGGCTATGCTTCTTTTGATTATGAGTTTAAAGAATATCAGAGATCAGATTTAGTAAAATTAGATATTTGGGTAAACGGAGAAGGCGTAGATGCTCTATCATTTATCGTTCATAGAGACAGTAGCTATGAAAAAGGAAAAAGAATGGTAGAAAAATTAAAAGAGGTAATCCCAAGGCAACTATTTGTCATTCCATTACAAGCAGTAATTGGCGGAAAGATTATTGCAAGAGAAACTATTTCAGCAATGCGTAAAGACGTTTTGGCAAAATGTTATGGTGGAGATATTACGAGAAAGAAAAAATTATTAGAGAAACAAAAACGTGGTAAAAAGAAGATGAGACAAGTCGGAAATGTGGATATTCCACAAGAAGCATTTTTGTCAGTGCTAAAGTTAGATGAGGAGTAAAATTTGAACGAAAGAAAGTTGTAGAGAGATATCAAAGAGATAATATGGAAGAAATTGGAGGAGATCATACGAAACCTTACGAACTAAGGAGCTGGGAAAAGAAAAGAGAAAAAGAAGGAGAAGAAAGATAGAAAATAGGTAAAAGGTTATCATAAAAAAGCACTTGCCATTTCAAGCAAGTGCGGTGCCCGTGAACTAGTGGGCATAATGGAGATACGCTTTTTTAGCTGATAAGGCGACCGATAAATTTGGTCGAAATGAAGAAAATTGCAGCAAGCCAAGAACTGATTCCTGCGGTAGTTCTCAAAATAGCAATAGATATGCGCGATGAGTATACGCAGTCATTCAGTAAGCGAATGCCAAGGAGTAACAACAAGATGCCGATTGCTAAGGACATAAAAACGCCTCCCAATAATAAAGTTATATTAATTATACCACAAAACGAAATTATGTAAACAAAGAAGGAGAAATATGGAAAAACAAGAATATCAAGATCAAGTAGAAGGAAGAAATAGTGTCTTAGAATTATTAGAATCTGGAAGAGATATTAATAAAATATTAGTAGCCAAAGGTGAAAAACATGGCTCTATTTATAAGATTATAGCAATTGCCAAAGAACGAAAAATTCTATTAACAGAAATAGAACGAAATAAATTGAATAAAATAGCGCAGACAGAAAATCATCAAGGAGTTATTGCTGTTGTGCCTCCATTTGATTATTGCGAAGTAGAAGACATTTTAGAAGTAGCTAATAAAAGACATGAAATGCCATTTATTTTAATATTAGATGGAATTGAAGATCCACATAATTTAGGTTCTATTATTAGAACAGCAGAAACAGCAGGAGTACATGGAATTATTATACCAAAAAGACGAGCAGCCTCAGTCAATAGTACAGTAAGTAAAGTGTCAGCTGGTGCAGTAGAACACATGAAAATAGCAAGAGTGAATAATATTAATGAAACTATGCGCTTTTTGAAAGAACAAGGAATTTGGATTTGTGGAACAGATATGGATACACAAATCGTCTATACAAAACAAGATTACAAGATGCCTTTAGCAATTGTGATTGGTAGTGAAGGTTTCGGAATGGCAAGACTAGTCAAAGAAAATTGTGATTTTTTAGTTAAAATTCCAATGAAGGGAAAAATCACTTCACTCAATGCGTCCGTATCAGCAGGAATTGTGATGTATGAAGTGGTAAGACAAAGAAATAAATAAAAAGGAGAGCAAAGGATGAAGAAAAAAACAGGAATTATAATTGGTATTATTGCTATTCTAATTGTACTAATAGCAGTTGGAATATTTGCAGTTTTATATTTTATGACAGATATTTTTAAAAGTAGTAAGCAATTATTTTGGGAGTATGCTTCAAACAGCAGTCAAATAGCAAAAATGATATCAAGTGAAAACGAAACTAGTCAAAAAGCATGGAAAGAAAGTCATTCTTATACTGCAAAAGGTGATTTGAATATTGCAGTTACAAAAGAAACAGGAACAAAAGAAATTAAACTAGGAACAACAACAAAACATAACCAAAATACAGGAAGAACTTATTCAGATATTGTACTGTATAACGACGAAGCAGAACTTCTAAAGGCTTCGTATATTAATAGCGGAGATATTTATGCTCTATATTGTAAAGATATTTATGAACCATATTACATAGGATTTCGTAATAGTGATATAAAGGAATTTATATCTAAAATGGGAGTTACAGAAAATACTACGCAAATTTTACAGATGTTATCATTAGAAAATGTAAATAGCTTAACTAAAGAAGAAATGACCTATTTAGCAGAAACTTATTCTAGAGTGCTGATTGATAGCATTCCAGAAGAGAAATATGCCAAAGTAGATAAAATGGTAATGAATATTAATAATCAAAAGTGTGAAGCGGCTGGATACGAGTTACAATTAAATCAAGAGGATTTAAGAAAAATTTTAGTTGATATTTTGAACAAAGCAAAAGAAGATACACAAACAATTAATATTCTTAACAAAATGCTAGCAAGCACAGAAAATTTAGATGTAACAAGTATCATAGAACAAGCAATCATGAAGCTTCAAGAGGATAGTATAGAAGAAGCTAATTTGACTATTACTGTATATAATGCAGGAAAAGGTCTTACAAGAATTCAAATGAATTATAATGCAAAAGCTGAAATTATTTTAGACATAGATGATAGTAAAGAAAATAAAAAGAATGTTGTACTAGAAGTAAAGAATGTGAATAGTGAAAATCCAGAACAAACAACAGGCATACAAGTATCAATGGAAAAGCAAATTTTAGATAGTATGACTATTTATACTATTAATATTAGAGACAATAAAGACGAATATCAAATTACGATGAATACTTCTTTAGGAAATATCATGAATGATAGAATAGAAAATAACAGTAAAATTACAATAATAGATAATAACACAACAATAGAAACTTCTTACTATAAAACAATACAAGAAGCAACAGAGGAAGTGGATGTACAGGAATTAACTAATTCTAGCGCAGTTATCATTAACAACTATCCAAAAGAGCAATTAGAAAATTTCTTTGCAGGAATTAGCAACAAAATAGAAGAAATTATTCCTGAGAGAATAGGACAATTGAATATTCAAATAACAGATACTCAAGATGGATTATATTATCTAGAAGGAATTGTATCTTCCGTTTTTGCGATAATGAATGCTAACGGAATGCCACAATATATTAGTATGACAGGAATGACTGTAGTATCAGGACTAAAACAAGTTGCACTATTAATGAATAATAGTATAGAAAATTCAATTGGTAATGCATCTAATTCATTAGTGGAACAAGAAAAGCAAAGTTTTAATCAGAGATTTGAAATATATAAAGGCGAAGAAATTAATGGAACATTAGTTAAGAATTTACTTTCTAGTGTAATTACAAGCAATACAAGTAATATAGTAGATAATGAAGAAATAGTAAAAGTTAGATTAGATGGAAACAAAATAAAGAAACCAGAAGATTGGAATGAACAAGGAGAAAGTAATACTACAAAATTATCAAAGTTAAGAGAAAATATTAATGTTGGAACAAAATATAATGTTGTAATAGAATATAATACAAAAGGATTTGTAGAGATTATTACAATTACAGAAATTTAAAATAGAAAAATAATAAAGCTAAATGTTTGTGAGTGAATTTGCAACATTTAGCTTTTTATTCCTAAAATTGAATTATTTGACAAAAGAAAAATTCGTTGATAAATAGCCACTTTTAGCAGGAAGAAAAAAACTTTTTAAAAAAAATTGAAAAATGTGTTGACTTTAACAAATTGCTGTGCTAAAATGTGTATTGTCTTCAGCGAGGAACTCGTCTGGAGATTTAAAAATAAAAGCACATTGAAAAGTAAACAATAAACCTTTGAGAGAAACCAAATAATTCAAAGAGATGGAAGCAAACCATCTATAAAAAAATGGTCAGTATGAATAATTAAGAGTCAAAGAAATTTGATTGTTAATGAAGTTATTTAGGTAGACTAGAAATAGTTGAAGTAAATAAACCATAAACAAGAGAGTTTGATCCTGGCTCAGGATAAACGCTGGCGGCGCACATAAGACAT
>CANDRW010000023.1 GCA_947388675.1 uncultured Clostridium sp.
AATAAAAAAACAAGAAATTTTTACAAATTGCTGGAAAAAATCATATACTTCTGATAAAATACATACAGAAAAAGGAGCGAAAAATGTTAAAAGTAGTAGAAACATTTAGTGGAATAGGAAGTCAAGCAAAAGCTTTGAAAAATATAGGAATAGATTATGAAATATCATGTACAGCTGATTGGGACATAAATGCTATGATAGCATATGATTTGATTCATCATGGAAAGCAAGATTTAGATAAATATAAAAATATGACAAAACAAGATTTAATACAAAGTCTAAGTAAATATACATTAAGTCTAGATGGAAAAAAACCAGCAACAGAAAAAAATATTCAAGATCTAAGTGAAGAAGTGCTAAAAAGAATACTATGTGCAATAAGAAGAAACAATAATTTAGTTAGTATTACAGATATAAAAGGTCAAGATTTGCCTAATAGAATAGACTTGTTAACATATTCATTCCCCTGTCAAGATTTATCTGTAGCAGGAAATTGGCATGGAAACAAAAGTGGTATTGATAGAAATGCACATAATAGATCAGGAATGTTGTGGGAAGTTGAAAGAATATTAAAAGAAAGAATTACTGATAAAATGCAATTACCAAGATTTCTGTTAATGGAAAATGTAAGTAATATACTTTCTGATAGGCACAAAAATAACTTTAAAGAGTGGACAGATTACTTAGAAGAAATAGGATATTTTAATCAAATATATACTTTAGATGCTAGTAAGTTTGGAATTCCACAAAAAAGAGTAAGAACATATATGATAAGTGTCTTAGTAGGAAATGATGAGATTAAAAGGAGAAGAGTGAAAAATTATTTTATCAATCATAATTTACAAGATGATGATGTTATAGAGTACTTAGATATAAAGCAAAGAAAGTTAAAAGAATTTTTAAGATTAGATTATAATAATGAAAAATATAAAATGGAAGCAAATATGTGTCAACCTAATGATACACCATCAAGAAGAGATATATATGAAACTAATACAAAAATTTATCAAAATAAAAAAGTGGTAGCTAAAACAATTCCAACAGTTACAACAAAACAAGATAGGCATCCTAATTCAGGAGTAATAGATTATTATAATGGTAAAGAGAGGAAAAGTAAATTTAGATATCTAACTCCAAGAGAATGCTTCTTATTAATGGGATTTGATGAAAAGGATTATGATAATATTGTAGACAATAATTTTGAATATAGAAAAAGAAATTTCTTTAATATTGAAAAACTAAATCGAATGGCAGGAAATAGTATTGTAGTAAATGTATTAGAAGAAATATTTAAACAAATCAATCATATAAATAATCTAATATTTATAGAAGACAATGAATTAGAATATAAACAAAGGTCATCGATAGATATAATAAAAAGTAAATTAGCAGGTTTATTTAATGCTCAAAACGAGGCATATCAAGTAATAAAATAGTAAAATGTAGTAAGATTATCTTACTACATTTTTAAAATATTTGACAAATAAATGGAAAATATGTATAATATATATGAAAAATGTAGTAATAGAAGGAGTATTTAAATGGAATCAAAAAAAGAAAGATTTAAGAGAATTGCGGAAAACAGAACTAATAAGATAATAAATATGATCGATTTGCTAGGAAATTGCTCTAATAAAAATAATTATGAATACACAGAAGAAGATATAAAGAATATTTTTAATGCAATTGAAAGTTCCTTAAAGATGAGTAAGATGAAATTTATTGAGAAACAAGAGAAAGGGAAATTTAAGTTATAATAAAAGTAATAGGAAAGGTAGAAATAAAATGAAAGAAGTAAGAGGATGGTATTTTCCAAATAACAATGGAGGAGAAGCAGAAGGATTTGAGAATCAAGGAATAAATCAATTTAAAATGAGTCCATATGGAAAATTAGCGAGAGAAATTATTCAAAACTCATATGATGCAAAAATTAAAGGAGAAAATAAAAAAGTAAGAGTGGAATTTAGATTAATAAAATTAGAAAAAGAGAGAATTCCAAATTTAGAAAATATAAAAGAGAGTATAAATGCAAGTGTAGAATATTTTCCTGAATTAGATAGATTACAAAAATTTAAACAAAATGCTAATGAAAAAATTGAAAAAGATACAATAGATGTTCTAAAAATAAGTGATTATAATACAACGGGATTAGTAGGAATTGATGAAAGAATAAATAGTGCTTGGTATGGATTAATAAAGTCATCAGGAAATTCAACTAAAAGTGGCATTAGTGGAGGATCTTATGGTTCAGGAAAACATGCTGCATTTGTTTTTTCATATTTTAGAACGATCCTATATGGAACTTTCGTAGAAAATGAGGGTTATGCATTCCAAGGTAAATCAATATTGTGTTCTCATAAAAAAGATGGAGTTGAAAAAAGAGGAATTGGTTATTGGGGAAAAATAGAAGAGAATGAATGCAAGCCTATAAGAAATCAAGAAACAATGGATGAATTTTACAGAAGAAATGAGACAGGAACAGATTTATATATTATAGGCGCTAAGTTAGAAGAAAAAAATTGGATGGCCAATATTATATATTCAGTTATAGAAAACTTTTGGAAATTAATTATAGAGGATAAATTAGAAGTTAAAATTGTAAATTATGATGAAGAGATAAACATAGACTCAAAGAATATTAAGGGTTTAGCACAAGTAGGAAAAGAATTAAATGTTAAGATAGATGAACATGATAGTTTTAATGCATATAAATTTATAGAATTAAATGATAGTATTGAAGAAGTAAGATATGGAAGTATATGTAGTGAAAATGATGTGGAATTAAAAATTGCAAAATTACCACAATATCCAGAAAAGAAAATACTAAGGATGAGAGATACAGAGATGAAAATAAATATTTTTTCACCAAGAAAGAGACCAGTTAATTTTATTGGAATACTTATAGCAAAGGGAGAGGAACTTAATAAACAATTGAGAGAAAGCGAACCTCAAACTCATGATTCTTGGAACGCAGATAATATAGAAGATGATGAAGATAGGAAAAAAGTAAAAGATACAATAAGAAGATTGGATGAATGGATGAATATGCAAATAGATGCATTATCATATGTTGATGATGTACCAGAATTTGATGCAGAAGGTTTAGATTTTCTTAACCTAGAAGATGATGATACAAATGGAATAGAAGAGCCTCAAAGACCTTTTGATGAAATAGTGAATAGCGAAGAGGAAGAACAAGAAATATTAGTAATGCAAAAAAATTTTAATGCACCAAGTGTTATAGATAAAACAAGTAATGATGAGCCAAATGCAGGAGGAGAGAATGATGGACAAGAAGATAGAACAAGAGATGGTGGGGAGAAGAATAAAGGCGAAGGAGAAAACAATAGTGGAAGCGGAGAGCTATATCATGAAAGACAAATGTTTTATATAAAAACTCCTTATGATAGTGATAAGAATATGTATAGAGTAATAATTAGACCAATGGAAAATTTAGATAAATGTGAAATTCGTTTCCAAAGATGGACAGATTCAGGAGAATTAGAACGATTAAAAATAGAAAAGGCATACATAGATAATAAGGAACTGAAAGTATCAGGAAATATAATAAACAATGTAAGTTTAGATGGAAATAAAGACACGAAGATAGAAGTAGTATTTGAAACAAAAAGAAAATGTGTAATGGAGGTAAAAGTATATGTTCAAAGTTAAAGGAAACTATCCATATCCTATACTTTTAGAAAACACAATTGACTATAAAAATAGTATTATAAAGGTTAGATATTTATATCAAGGATTGAAGAATGGACACAATATAAAAATAGAATGTGAAATTAATAATGATGAAATAAAGAAATTAATACAAGATAAAAAAGTATGTTATGCAGTTCAAATCGAATCACCTAATGCAATGTATAGAGATATGTTTGAATTTTACGATGAAGATGAAATTAGTATAACATTAAGAAATGATGAAGTAATAGACTATATAGACATAGGTCTAGCACTTTTGGTTAAAGAAGATATTGAAAATTATCAAAATGAAGATTTTGTAGATGCATATAAAGACATCAAAATGAAAATTAGTAAAAATGAAGTATTAGCGGTATGCCAAAGTGTAAGAAAAATAATCATTTTAAACGATGAAATATTAAAAGAAGTACATTCTATATTTAATTTACAAAAGGATAGTCAAATAAACAACATCACCTATGATCCTAACTATGATAGAATATTAATAAAAGTTCCAGAAGAAATTGGTAATTACTACTTAACATCTAAAGGAAATAAAGAAAAAATAATTGTTTTAAATTCAATATTATTTATGCCAATATTAACTAGCATAGTTAATGATATGAAAGATGTTGAAGAAGAATTCGCTAATAGACTTTGGTTTAAGACATTAATAAATAAAATAAATGGAATAGTAAAAGAAGAAAATATTACTAGAGAAGAGGTTTTTAACAATCCATATGAAACAGCACAGGCTTTATTAAAAAATATATCAGTGGAATCAATAAACGAATTTAAAAACTTACTAGAGGACCAAGAAGGAGATGATGAATAGATGAAACAAAAAATATTAAAAACGAAGATATTAGACAAATTGGAAGAAGACATACTTGTTAATAAAAAATATTATATACATATGTTAGATAACCCAAATTGGCTAATAGAAATGTTTAAAGAATCTGGAAATAACAATTTTGAAGTAACCAGTAAAATTGAAGTTGAACCTTTTGAATTAGAAATTGGGGGACCAGAAACAGATAATAAAAATGCTAGAACAGTATATGCACATTTGCAAGAATTAAAACCAGTACAAGCTGTATCAGCAGAATTATGGACATATATGACACATATACAATTTCCTGATTATATGGCAAATAGATGGAAAATTAATTACAATGAAGATGAGAAAAAACTTAGAGAAGTAATTAAGCAAAGATATTTTGCTATAAGAGGCTCTAAAGGTGTAATAAGAAATGGAATTGCAAGATTGTGGTGGGCAGGATATTGGGGATATGACGAGAGTAGAGAAGATCCATTTGAACTTGTTGATGTAATATTAGACAAACAAGAGATATATGAACATATTTCTGAACGTTCTTATAATAGAAATAAAAACATACTAATTGCTTCTTTAGAGGCTATAAAAGAAAATGATTTTAACACTAGAGAAGTTAGAGCTTTATATGTAAAAATAAATTCTTATGGTAGTGATAAACATTTAGATGCGTTAGATATAGATGCTGCAAGAGAGATGGTAGATGAACTAGTAGAAGAAATTAAAGAGAGAGAAGAGAAAGAAGTAGCATTAGTTTAAGGAGAACAAAATGAATAAATACGAAATAATATATGAAAATGCATATAAGGCTTTTGAAAGACAAGAAAAAAGGTACTGACTATTACGATAGCCTCATCAATTCTATTAATGATGATATAGAAATATAACTTAGGAGTATATATGTGTGAGCAAATATTAAGTACTTTATACCAACAATGCCTAACAGAACTTTCCACCATAGGAATTAATATGAAGAATAAAGAAATAATAGGAAACATTGATATTAAACTAACAAAAAGAGCAAATAAAAGATATGGCTGTTGCAAACAAGAAAATCCAGACAAAAGATATAAAACAATAACCAAAAGAGGACACCATAAAATAATCAAATATGAAAGATTTCAAAATCATCATATTGAAATTAGTAGTTGGGTTATGCAACTAAATGATAATATCATCAAAAATACAATCATGCATGAGCTAATACATTGTATTCCCTTTTGTAACAATCATGGCCAAGAATTTAAAAAATATGCTAATTATATTAATCAAAGATTAGGATATCATATTACAACAAAAGGCAATGTGCAAGAAGATTATAAGGCGAGCCAGTTAGAATATGTAGAAGTAAATAATTACAAATATAAAATAGTATGCCAAAATTGTGGACAAATTATTTACCGAAAGCGATTTAATCAAAATTTAATAAAAAAATACCGATGTGGTAAATGCAAAGGGAAATTAGAATTAATAGAATCAGACATAGAAAAATAGCAAGGGAGAAGAAAATATACTCTTGCTATTTTTTAGAAGAAATAGTAATAAGAATAAGTTTTGAATAGAAATAAGACTTATTTTTATATGTTAACATAATTATACCACTTTTTTATGTAGAAGTTTGTAGAAATGTGTCGATAAGACTAAAAAAATTAAAAAGGTTATCAAAGTACTTGCAAAAACTAAATAAGTTAGTTACAATAGTGTTATTATTTCAAATGAATTCATTTCAAAGAAATTATAGTATTCGAAATCAGTAATTTTTAATCAATTGCATTTTTCAAGATGAAATTTTCTTGAATTAAAAAATTCCAAAGGAGAAAAGAAAAATGTTATCTATCACCAAAACTATGACCTTGCATGGATTACAAGGCTTTTTAATTGATGTGCAAGTAGATGTTTCATCAGGAATGCCAACGTGGGATATTGTAGGGCTTCCTGATACAAGCGTAAAAGAAGCAAAAGAAAGAGTTAGAACCGCCATTAAAAATTCAGGATATGAGTTATTTAGTAGAAAAATTGTAGTCAATTTAGCACCAGCAAATATCAAAAAAGAAGGTTCTATCTTCGACTTGCCAATTGCAATAGGCATATTAATGAGTCTAGACATTATCTATGGCAAAGGCAAAGAAGATACTCTATTAATAGGAGAACTATCATTAAATGGAGACTTAAATCCAATTGCAGGAGCATTGCCAATTTGCATTGAAGCCAAAAAATTAGGAATCAGAAGGGTCATCTTACCACAAGCAAATGCAAAAGAAGCATCTGTTATAGAAGGAATAGAAATATTAGGAGCTTATGACTTAACAGAAGTAGTAAACTATTTGAATAATGATGCCAAAATACAAAGTTATCATACTGATTGGAAAGAATGCACAGTAAATTGTCAACAAGAGCCACTAGATTTTGCAGATGTTAAGGGACAAGAAAACGTCAAAAGAGCGGTAGAAATTGCAGCAGCAGGAGGACATAATTGTCTACTTATTCGGAAGTCCAGGATCACGGAAAAACAATGATAGCCAGAAGAATACCATCCATCTTACCAGATTTAAGTTTTGAAGAAGCTCTAGAAATTACTAAAATTCATAGTATAGCAGGAACATTAAAGTCAGAAATTCCAATTATCACAACTAGACCATTTCGCTCACCACATCATACTATTTCAGCTACCTCCTTAGTAGGAGGAGGTAGAATTCCAAAACCAGGAGAAATTAGTTTATCACATTACGGCGTTTTATTCTTAGATGAACTCCCAGAATTTAACCAACATACACTAGAAGTTTTACGAGGACCATTAGAAGATGGCATTGTAACAATAAGCAGAGTAAATGCTAGCCTCACTTATCCTTGTGAGTTTATGTTTGTTGCCTCCATGAACCCATGCCCTTGCGGATATTATGGCTCACCAGACAAAGAATGTTCTTGCAATCCTCAAACAATTAGCAAATATATGGGAAAAATAAGTCGGACCATTATTAGACAGAATTGATATCCAAATAGAAGTAAGCCCCATCAAATATGAAAAATTAGGAAATGAAGAAAAAACTGAAACCTCACAAGAAATCAAAAAAAGAGTCAACCAAGCAAGAAAAATCCAAAGGGAGAGATACCAAAAAGAAGCAATTTATGCTAATGCAGCACTGAATCCAAAATTAATAGAAAAATATTGTAAATTAGATGTAGAAAGCAAAAAAATATTAGAAATAGCCTTTGAAAAACTAGGATTAAGTGCTAGAGCTTATGGACGAATTTTAAAAGTAGCAAGAACTATTGCAGATTTAGCAGGCTCACAGCAAATTCAAAAAAATCACATTGCAGAAGCCATACAATATAGAAGCTTAGATAAGAAGTATTTCAACTAGCCGTAAGGAGTGAAACCACTGTATAGATAGCTGATGCAATCGAGAAAAGCGAGATTATAAACATTAATAAAATAGGAGGAAAAATTGAAAATTATAACACAAAAAGATGAAGGTTATTCAAAACGATTATTACAAATACAAAATTCACCAGAAAAACTATATGTAGAAGGAAATGAAAGATTACTAAATCAAGATGCTATAGCTATTGTAGGCACAAGAAATTGTACTAAATATGGAGAAAAATGTGCTAGTAAATTTGCAAGAGAGCTATCCAAAAAAGGAATTTGTATTGTAAGTGGTCTAGCAAGAGGAATTGATTCCATTGCTCATATCAATTCTATGGATGAAAAGGGAAAAACCATAGCAGTATTAGGAAGCGGATTCCACCATATTTATCCAAAAGAAAATCAATATCTATATCAAAAAATCATAGAAAACGGAGGCTGTATTGTCACAGAATATCCACCAGAAACACCAGTAGACAAAGCTAAATTTCCAAAAAGAAATCGAATTATTAGTGGCTTAGCAATGGGCGTTTTGGTCATAGAAGCAAGGTATAGAAGCGGTACATCCATTACAGCAAAACACGCCATCAGTCAACACAAAGAAGTATTTTGCATACCACATCTACTAGATAATCCAACAGGATATATACCCAATTTGTTAATTCAACAAGGAGCACAATTAGTCACATCAGGAAGTGATATTTTACAATACTATAATGAAGACGAAAAGTATCAAAATCAAGAAGTACCACAAGAATATCAAGAAATCTATAACTTGATTGGTCAATTGCCAATTTCAACAAATAACATTTCAAAAATATTAAACATAGAAATAGCAAAAGTAACAGAAATCTTATTTATGCTAGAATTAGACGGATTTATTAAGCAACTACCAGGAAATGTCTACATTAGAAACTATAAATAAAAAGGAGAGAAGTCATGTATGTAAGACACGAATTAGGAAAAGAGGGAGAAGAAGAGGCAACAAAATATTTAGAAAGACAAGGATACAAAATCATACAAAGAAACTTTGAATGTAAGCAAGGAGAAATCGACATTATTGCAAAAGACAAAAATGAATACGTATTCATTGAAGTAAAAACTAGGCAAAATAGGCATTATGGTATGCCCTGTGAAGCAGTTGATGTGAGAAAGCAAAAGCATATTTGGAATGCCACAAAATATTATTTACACATTCATAAATTAGAAAATCAATATATTCGATTTGATGTAATAGAGATGTATAAGAGAAAGGACAAATTTTATGTGCATCAAATTAAACAAATTATGTGACAACATAATAAAAGATAGATATTGTTTTATTAATTCATTAGAAAAAAATATTAACTCTTTATACCTAAACTGTATACAATATATCAAAACGAAAATAAAGGAGGACAAATATGCTAAAAACAATAGGAAACACACCATTAATTAAAATTCAATATCAGTACAAACAGAAAACAAATTACATATATGCAAAATTAGAAAGCTATAATTTAACAGGAAGTATCAAAGATAGAACAGCTTATTACATCATTACAAAAGCAAAAGAAAGGGGAACTTTAAAAGAAGGAATGCCAATTATAGAAGCAACTAGTGGCAACACAGGAATTTCTCTGTCTGCTTTAGGAAAATATTACCACCATCCAGTATATATTTTTATGCCAAACTGGGTAAGTAAAGAAAGAATACAATTAATGAAAAGCTATGGAGCACAAGTTACAACTTTTTCACACGAACAGGGTGGATTTAAAAGATGTATTCAAGAAGCGCAAAAACTAGCAAGAAAGACAAATGGCTTCCTAGCAAATCAATTTGCTAACAAAGATAATCTACTGGCACAATATGAAACAACAGGACAAGAAATTATTAATCAAGTACCAGAAGATATTGGAGGATTTGTATCAGGAGTAGGAACTGGTGGAACTTTAATGGGGATAGGGAAGAAAATAAGAAGAAATTATCCAGAAGCAAAAGTGGTTGCTATTGAACCAGATAGTATGCCATTAATTTCTAAAAATAGAATATTTGGACCACATAAGATAGAAGGAATAGGAGATGATTTCATCCCTGCTTTAATTGATAAGAACGAAATTGATAAGGTTATTTTAGTTCATGACATGGATGCTATTAATATGTCAAGGAGACTATCAGCTGAGTTAGGATTAGGTGTTGGAATTTCCTCAGGAGCTAACTTTTTAGGTTGTATTCTATTACAAGATGAAATAAAAGTACCAGTAGTTACGGTTTTTGCAGACGATAACAAAAAATATTTAAGTACTGACTTAAGTAAGCCAATGGATGAAAATAATAAATATATTTCAAATCAAGTAAAATTAATCACATATGAAGTTTGCTAATCACACAAAAAAGCTTCTTTCATAAGATATATAAAACTTATGAAAGGAGCTTTTTTTATGGTACAAAGAAAAATGAAAACAATATTTATCATCTTAATATGTTTTAGTTTTTTGTTCTATGTATTACCAACTACAGCACAAGCATTTGGACCATCTGATGATGTGATCTATGAAGGAATAGATGTTAGTAACTACCAAGGAGAAATTGATTTCAAAAAAGTAAAAGAAGCTGGTATTCAAGTAGTGTACATTAAAGCAAGCGAAGGTACATATTACATAGATCCATACTTAGAAAGGAACTATCAAAAAGCAAAAGAAAATGGACTAAAAGTTGGGTTATATCATTATGTAGTTGCAAGAACAGAAGAAGAGGCTAAAAAGGAAGCAAAGTTCTTCGTGGCACGTGCTTCAGGAAAGGATATAGACTGCAAGTTAGCAATGGATTTTGAAACATTTGGAAACTTAAATAAAGCAGAAATCAATCGAATAGGGCTTACATTTTTAAGAGAAGTGGAAAGACTAAGTGGAAAACAAGCTATTTTATATAGTAATGCCTATACAGCAAGTAATATATGGTCTGGGGAAAATACAAAATATCCCCTATGGGTAGCAGAATATGAAGCGGAGCGTCCAACAAATAGTGGTACTTGGAAAAGTTGGGCAGGTTGGCAATATGCAGACAATGGAAGAATCAATGGAATTAAGGGATATGTGGATAGAGATAAATTTACAAAGGAAGTATTTTTAGATGACACATCCACCATTCCACCAATAGATCCACCAGATGAAGGGGGAGGAAATGAACCAACGCCAGAAAAAACGAAAAAAATTACCATCAAGTGGGGAGATACTTTATCTGAACTTGCAGTAAAATACAATACAACTGTATCAGAATTAGTGAAACTAAATAACATTGCAAATCCAAATCTTATTTATGCAGGAAATACTTTAATCGTACCAGTAAAAAACACAGGAGGAAGTTCTAGTGGTGTAGAAATATATACAGTACAAAAAGGAGATACCTTATCACATATTGCACAAAGATATAGTACAACAGTTGAGCAAATAGCTACAGATAATAATATTCAAAATATTCATTTAATTCATCCAGGACAAAAATTACAAATACAAACTAGTTGTTATGGGGACTGTGGACATAGGCTTTATACAGTTAGAAGAGGGGACACATTGTGGAGTATTGCAAGGAGATTTAACACAAGTATTGCTAATATTGTAAGAATTAATCATATTCAAAATCCAAACAGAATTCACCCAGGTCAAATGTTTAGAATAAGGTAGCACACAATTATGTCTACTTTCATAAAATACAATATGATGAATTTAAAAAACTAGGAGGTACTTATGAAAGAAGTATTAAAACTAAAGAAAGTAAGCAAAAGGTACCAAGCAAAAAATGGAGAAGTAGAAGCTTTATCTAATATTAGTTTTGACGTCAAAGAAGGCGAATTTGTCAGCATTATAGGTCCAAGTGGATGTGGAAAATCAACACTTCTTTCCATTATTGCAGGATTAGAGCCAAAAACAGAAGGTGATATCCAAATAGATGGAAACACAGGGTATATGCTTCAAAAAGATAGTTTATTAGAATGGAGAAGTATTTATGACAATGTTTTATTTGGTCTAGAAATAGGTCATAAGAAAACAAAGGCAAATGAAGCATATGTATTAGATTTACTAAAAAAATATGGACTTTATGAATTCAAAGACAAATATCCAACACAGCTTTCAGGAGGAATGAGGCAAAGAGCAGCATTAATTAGAACACTTGCTATTAAGCCGAATATCTTATTATTAGACGAAGCCTTTTCCGCATTAGATTATCAAACTAGAATTATGGTTACCAATGATATCTTTCAAATATTGAAAAATGAAAATATAACAGCTGTCATAGTAACACATGACATATCAGAAGGTATAGGCAAAATGAGACACCTATATGCTTGATAAAATGATTTGAATTTATAAAATATAAGATTTTCTGGAAAGTATAAAATTAAAGTTGCGAAGATAAAATGACATATGATATAATTGAAAAAAGTAAAGGAGAGTAAATAGATATGATAGATGCAAGAACATAGAAAATATTAAAAGCAATTATAAAACATTGTAATATAATAAATGATACAAAGAAATTTTTTGGAGATAACTATTCAAAATTTGAAAATGATAATATTTATCAAAATGCGATATTAACACCAGTTACATAAATAGGAGAATTAGTTAAAAAGTTGCCATTAGAATTTAGGACAGAATATAATCAAATTCCATGGAGAAATATTGCAAGAATGAGAGATATTGTTGTACACAATTATGAGACTATTGATAAATCTATATTGTGGAGTGTTGCTAATGAAGAAACAGATAAAATAAAAGAATTTTGCCAAGAGATATTAAAAGAGGTGATATAATGTCTGAATTAGAGAAAATAAAGGAAAAAATAAAGCCAATTGCTAAGAAATATAATCTCGTATATGTTTGGGTATTTGGCTCGTACGCAAAAAGAAAACAAACAAAAGATAGTGATATTGATATTATTGTAAGAACAGAAGATGTTGCTCATGGATTCAAATTAGTAGAAGTAAAATTTGCATTAGAAGAAGCTTTAGAGAAACCAGTCGATATTATAACAACAGGGAGCATTAAAGGGTCACTGTTAGAAGATGAAGATTTAGAAGAAGTTTTAATATATGGTGAATAATGAATAGAAAGTTGCTGTACCAAAAAGTATGCCAATTTTCTATTTTTTTGAGTAGAAAAAATGGCATAGGCATACGAAGGGGCAAAGATAGTAATACCAACAATCTGAAGGTTTAAATACTCGATTTAACTGCGTGTAGGTAGGGTTGGTACAGCTTAGGCTGTGCTAAGCCTACCAAAGTATAATTTTCTGAATTAATTTGTATTGGTAGAGAATGTCTATGTATAATAGATAATTTTTGTAGAAAATTTATTGGTAATTAAGAGCCCCCAGCCTAATAGCTGAGGGCTCAAATGCTAAGTTAATGGAATCACCATTTAACTTGGTTAATCAACCAAAGTTGTAGATATTGCTTTTGTTATAAATCTTGAAACTACGACCAGTAAATTGCAACTTGGAACTTTCGTCAACCACATGACACTTAAATTCTTTTGCTACATTTTTAGAAATGTTAGTGCCAACAATGATGCTATCAGCAGGGTCATAGATGGTTCCGTTATAGAAGTCAATGTTGCTCAAAGGTTGAGCATTATACAAAATAACGTCATCATCATAAGTAACCTGCTTTTTGTTAAATACCAACGTGCGATATTTGCCATTAGGCATCTGATAAACGAATAACCATGCCTTAGTTACTGGGTCATGCTTAATTGCATACTCTCCGATCTTGCCAGTATAATTCAGCTTAAATGTATAGTCCTGCGTTGTAATAACAGCGGTTTTCGGATACATAGATGCACAAAACACACTGCCGTCTTCTGCAACCTCGAAGAGAGGATGATACACTTGCCCCAAATAAGTAGGCATATTTCCATGCTGAGTGATGGCAAGCTTAATTAGATTATTTCCCTTGTCTACATAGTAGATATCTTGCTTACTCATCACAATATTGGTTTTGTGCATACGATCAATCGTAGCAATGCGACTAAGCTGGGTGTCATAGACTTCAATGGTGTCGTCGTCTGTAACATACATAAACTCACCATTTTGTGAGAAGTCCACTCTCTTACCGATGGGGACCGTAACCTTCCAGCCTGCTTCAAAGTGAACAGCCTGCCGACTTTGGTTCAAATAATGTCTACTACTCAAGATATAGGCACAGTCGGTACCAGAAAAAACAATTGTAAGTTGCGGACCATTGGATGTCTGAGCAACATGCGTTATAGTAGGCGTTGCTTTAACCTTCGCATTTGCATTGCACAGAGGACATTCATTGAACTGTGAATAATAATAGATGTCATGAACACTGCAATACTTCATGTTTTTCAAAAGGTCTTGCAAGTCGGGAGTGATGTCAAATTTCTTTCCCTGCTCGAAGATTTCAATAAAATCTCTTTCAAGCTTAGGAGACATCCACTTCCAACTACCTATGATCTTCGGTATCTTGATATCGCCCTTATGTGCGCCGACAACGGAAATGCGTTTCTTCATTCTCTGCACAGTTGAGAGGTTCTTGTCAGGTAGGTATGTGCCGCCAAACGGATGAATCCTTGTCAACATATTGAAGGCAAGAACTGCAAAATTATAATGTTCATCCTCTAAGGAGAATACTACATTACCGTTAGCAGTATAGCTATCTGGACAAGTAAAAAGTTCAGTATAAGCATCGGGTGTAAATTTTCCTACTACGCCCCAACTATCAGTGTCAACAAAATAGTTGCATTTGCCATTCATCTGGAAGTTATAATCACTTACATCTCCAACAAGGATGCCTACACTATTAGAGTGTAGTTTTCCTAAATCAATGCCGACGCCAGTAACAATCTGTAGCACATCTTGATTAGAAAGACGTGCTGCCGTCAAATACTTTGGCTTTGTAAGCATATGCAAATCTTCTGCATCAGGGAGCTTTCGCATTGCATATCCAGCAAATCTCCCTTGAATAGTGACAATTTCTTGAGGCCCGATAACATTTCGGGGGAGTTGCTTTTGGATGGAAATAAGGTGACGCACCTTCGCCTCTTTTTTGGCTAGATCCACCTTAGAATTGAAAACCTTGATAACTGTTTTAGGATCACGTTCATAAATGGATGCCTCACCACCATCTCCCAACTTCTTGTGTTGTTCAATTTGGCGCAGGCTCTTATAATCAATAGCCATTCATTTGCCTCCTTAGAAACAAATCGAAATGTCATCATGGAACATTCCAGTTTGGAGATTATTCCTATTGATGAGCTTTTCAATCTGCGGTCCTTTTCCATCATGCAAAAATTTTAGTAACTTGTTCTGCTCAGACACAAAAAGATTTTGTACATAGCGCAGTCCATCAGTTGCAACGCCAACGTTAGCATACTTACCTTTACTAAAACGTGAAACTTTGAAACTCACGCCGTCTTGATAAGCTGCTAAAGCTGCTTTGTCTACGAAATTGTAGCAATAGTAACAGGGATATTCACCATCGTCGAGTTGTTCAAAGGAAATTTCTCCCTCTAAATTTTCGGTGATAATGTATCCATCACCACAGCTACATACTACAAATTCATCTTCCAATTCAAAGCAAACCAAAATGGTAAAGCAATAATTTTGAAAAATGAAAGTAGTATCTCCACACAATGAAAGCATTTCTTCGAAAATGCCATTGACTATATCAAAAAAGTTTTTTTCATCAATGGCTTCACCTTTGTCGAAGTGAGTTTTAGTTTTTCTAGAAAGAAGTTGACCAAAGACTCTTACTCCGACTTCAGAATGTTTACCAGACCCGCAGCCGTCCAAGACAATTTTCATGTTTGTTAAGTTGAAAGCGAAATCTTGGTTATTCTTGTTCGCGAAAGTGTGGTCGGAACCAATTTTACTAATGCAAACCACCTTCCGAGCAATTGACTTAGAGGAAGGAGTAATACTTTTTACTTCAATGTTTTGTTCCATATAGATAACCTCCATAGAAAAAGGGGGATTGCAACGCAATCCCCCTTTTCCGCCTTTAGTTAGTTATTTTGCTTGTGGTTTGTGCGCTTACACGTCGAAGAAACTATCGTCTGCACTGCTGCCAGCACCAGAGCTTGCTCTCTTAGAGGCCGAAATGGCACTCTTAGATACCAGAGCAATGACCTTGCGCAGCTCAGACTCGTCATTGCTGACTTCCTTCACGTTCTGAGACTTGACGCCGATAGAATCGGCTACGCCAAAAGCCTCCTGACCGAATGCGATGAATGCAACAGTGATCTCTTTGTGAATCAGATCCTGAATAGCCTGTCTAGCGTCACTCGCTCGGTACTGCGAATCGTTATCCCATCCATCAGAAAGGATAACCATACAGGCACGGGCATTGGTGCCATTGTTCTTGAGCTGTTCCATGTAGTCCAACAGACGCTGCCGACGTTCAATGACGGCGTCATAGAGCCGGGTAGTTCCTCTTGCCTTGTAATCGGTGTTGAGGTCCTCGGGGGCCACATAGCCACCAGTCTCGATGATGTTGTCGAACAAGGTCTTGCTCACTAACATCTCGTCCGCCTGCTTGGAATTGCAGATAGCCTGCTTATAGTGCTCCAAGCACTCCCGCATAACACGCTCAAACGTGTCCATGGAGCCACTGCGGTCGATGATGAAATCGACGAGCATGACACTTGCAGCATCAACTTCTTCAACGTCTGCGTTTGCGGCATAGGTCTCGTCCAGACCATCCACCTGCATATTGTTCAAATACTCTTCGCTCATCGTGTAATTCCTCCTTGTTGTTTTTAAAGAGTGATGTCCGTAGACTTGGCAAACTTGATACCATATGTGGACTTGAAGTCCGCAAATGCAGTGGCTGTATCAGCTTCATAGCCTGTGATCGGAGAAGTGCAGTCCTCCAGAACCGTAATTTTCTGAGTAACCTCAGGGCGATTCTGGAAGTGCTCTGCAATCTGCTTGACAGACTCCATCAGGCAATGACTTGCCGCCTCGCCCACGATGTAGACCTCGTCAAATTTCTCGATGGACGTCAAAACCGGCGTGTTCAGGAAGTTTTTCTTGCTGTATTCCGGCTTGATAATCCCATACATCTCACTGTACGGATCAGTCCCCTTCTGAATCATGTGGTCAACGCACTTGCGCGCCACAGAATGGAAGTACACCATCTTGGCGAACTCATTTTCCAGAGTGGCACCGTCCGTGCCTGAGATGCAATGATAGGGCCAGATACACAGCTGTTTCTTGCCGGCACCGACCTTCTCAAGTTCCTTGAGATATTCGAGGGAATCCCTCGGGTCGCCAATGACAGGGCGCCAGTGATTAGCCGCCACATCATCATGAGTGATGATAGTATACGGACCTGGGTGATCCCCCGCAGAATTTGCCCACCAACACGGGTGGAAAATCTGATGAGGAGTATGGGTATCCAGGCTACACATGATGCGTGTAATGCCACCCATATTGTTGTAGATGAACTGCGTAATACGTTCCACGTCGCCGATAGATCCCGGAACCGCCAAAGCACCTCCCTCGATGAAGTCCTTCTGCACATCAATGCACAGAAGGAGCCGTCTCGGAGAGTCATTCACCGCTGCCGGAAACTGCTCTTGCTCCGCCAACTTGAAGATCTCGTTGAGGTCCACTGTGCCATGCTGACCAATCCGGCCAACGTCCACAATCTGTTCGTAGTTTGTCTTCATGCAAATACCTCCACTAAAGTTGATTTAATAGTTCTTTGCTAGTCAATTGACTGCTGTTTGCCCCTATATCTCTAGTAAACCTCCTATAAATATTAGAGACAACAGTTTTTAGTAGCAAAGCAATCATATAATGACTGCGAATAGTATATCACAATTGAATACACAAGTCAATATTTTATGTGAATTAATTTTGGCAAAAATTATGGAAGAATGGTTTTATATTTAATTATATTAATTAGAGTAACTCAAGTCTTTACAGCAATAATCGGGTGTCTACTTTCGTAAACATCCGATTATTGCATGAATAGATATTAATTTGCAAACTTGCTCAGTTCCATGAAAACAAGTTTTTTGAAGCTATCTTTCCATTCGTGATAGCATGCAGGAATGCTGGGAAACTTGTGCTCTTCATTAAGGGCAGTATAGAATGCCTGAACAGTTTTAATATTGTCTGGATCGTATACTATCTTCTCCAGTTCCTCTTGAGAATCCTTGCAATCTCCAAAATATGGAGGATAAACGTCTACCCGATAGAGTAATGCCGGTTTCCCATCCTTGCCAAGAAAACGCGAATCGTAATCGAGACATGTTGCCACTAGCTGATTGCCCATCATCAATAGAACTTCTCGTTCTTCAGGTTTTAGATACTCTTTACCCAATCTCTCCATGTCGAACACGACCGCACCCTCATAGAAATTGTAAAGACAAATTGCCAACCCATTCTTGTTGCCATATCCCAGTTCCATAATTTCATCAATGGATAACTTTGTAGTAGAAGAAAGAGCTTCTACTGTACTATGACCTTCAGAAATTTCAGTTTGTCTACATGCCCGAACAGTTTCAAGCAAATGGTCAGTGACGTCATCTCCACTTGCAAAGCAATAAAGAAGAGTAAACAGATTAATCATCTTTTTCACTCCAAGTGGAGTGAGCAAGCCAGGAACTTGTTTTTTTCCCTCATTGAATCGATCTTCCTCAGCTGTTTCGCCGCCCATAATGGTATTTAGTGTGACGTAAGCCTTCTTAGCATTTACTACACTACTATCAAAATCCTTTGCTTCAAAGTATTTGCCATCTGGAACGCCCATGTAGTATTTTGCAGCAGAAATGATTTCTCTTGAAGCTATTGCACCAGCCTCACGCAGAGCGTTTCCTCCCGCAGCTGTTTGCAAAAAGCTCACTAAATGTTGTTTGCTAATTTTACTCACTATTCATTCCTCCCATTAATACTGACTCATAATGGCTCAGTATTAAAATTTGCTAGTCAATTGACTGACAACTGCCTCTATCCCAATGTAGTACCTCCTTATGCTGTATTGAGACAATGTATTTGAAAGCAAATTTATCAACAAAATGACTTATGGCATTATAGCATATTAATTAACATAAGTCAAAAAAGTATGAAATTTAAATTTTATATGGAATTATGGGAGAATTTTACTAAAAACTCCAATGTATATATAGTAAAAGGTCAAAATATCATAATCATATATTTACTACATATAAATGAATTATGGTAAAAATTAAAACATTGGAGGGCAAGGTGAAAGAGGATTTTAAAATAAACATTTATTTTAATGAAAATGGAGAAGAACTAGAAAAAATAATTGCAAACTTTTTAGCAAATACATTAAAAGATAATTCTATGTCAAGTTCATAAAGAACCTTCACAAAAACTAAAAAAGTATGAGCTTGAGCATTTGGATTTATCAGAGTATGCGTTATAATATTATGATAAATTCAAATCATTTTTTATCAAGCATAGGAAGGAGGCAAAATGCTTGAAAAAGTAAAGGATGTAATTTATAAAGTTGCAATATATATAAGGTTATCAAAAGAAGATTTAGATAGAGGATATGATGATAGCGAAAGTGTAAAAAATCAAAAAAAATTATTAGTAGAATATGTAGAAAACTTAGGATGGCAATATGAACTTGTAGATATATACATAGATCAAGGATATACTGGAACAAATTTTAATAGACCCAGCTTTAAAAAAATGATAAACGATATAAAAAATAGCAAAGTTAACATGGTAGTAACAAAAGATTTATCTCGTTTAGGTCGTGATTACATAGAAACAGGCGAATATATGGAAAAATGGTTTCCAGAAAACAAAGTAAGGTATATATCGGTAACTGACGGAATAGATACATTTGCTACTAATAATGGAAATAATGATATTGCACCATTTAAAGCCATACTAAATGATATGTATTCAAAAGATTTATCTAAAAAAATAAAAACCGCATTATATACCAAGCAAAAAGATGGAAAATATGTAGGAGCTACAACAGCTTTAGGATATAAAAGAAATCCTAAAGACAAGAATAAGTTAACCATAGATGAAAATGAAGCAAAGACTGTAAGAATAATATTTGATATGGCTATGAAAGGGAAAAAACTCTCTGAAATAAGGGATTATTTAAATGATAATAATTATCCAACTTTTTTTCAAATACGACGAAACAAAGAAAGTGCATGGGAAAAAAGAGCAGTAAAAAAAATATTAACAAATCCAGTGTATACAGGGACAACAGTACAAAATAAAGTAAGTAGGATAAGTTATAAAAATAGAAAGTTAAGAGAGAATCCAAAGGAAGACTGGATTGTGGTAGAAAATACTCATGAAGCAATTATTGAGCGAAAGGTCTTTGATGCTGTTCAAAATATGAGCTTAGCAAAAAAATATGAAAGAGATAAAAAAATACATTATTTTTTATTAGATGGCTTATTAGTTTGCTATGAATGCAAGCATACAATTGGGATAAGAGTGAGGACAAAAGATAATTATTATAGTTTAGTATGTAATAATTACAGAAGGAATACAAAATTGCATTTATGTACATCACATGGTTTTAGTTATGCAAAACTCGAAGAAAATGTTATAAAGATAGTAAGAGAATTATTTTTATCTATCGATAGCAAAAAACTAGAATTAAGATTAAAAGATTACAAAACACAACAAAATTATGATAAAAGCTTAAAAAAGCTAGAACATGATATCAATGTAGCAAGAAAGAATTTAGACAAAATGTACATAGATAAATTAAATAATGAAATTTCAGGAGATATGTATCATAGACTATTTAAAAGCATCAATAATGAAATAAAAAAGAACGAAGAAGAATATCAAGAATTAAAGGAAATCAATGAAAAGAGTAAAAAAGAAGATAATATTGAGGAATTACAAAAAGTAATCAAAGATTTTTTGAATTTAGAAAAACCAACACCAGATCTTATGAGGGTAATTATTAATAGAATAGAAATACACCAAGATAAACAGGTGGATATTATATTTAATTTTAAAAAATTAAATTTTTTTTGTAATAATAAGTGTCTACTTTAACCTATATCAGAAGCAATTAGTATGTCAGACAGAGTAATAGTGCTATCGAAAAGACCAGCAACAGTCAAAAATATACACAATATTGAATTTGAAATGGATAACAGAAATCCTATCAACTGTAGAGAAAGCCCTAAATTTAGCAAATACTTTGACACAATATGGAAGGAGCTAGATGTACATGCGTGAAAAAAACATATCAGAAGATAGAAAAAAATACTTAAGAAAAGTAAAAAAAGGAAAAATAGCAGTAATTGTTACCCAATTACTCATTCTACTCCTATTTATAATAGGGTGGGAAATCCTTGCTAATCAAGGAATAATCGACAGTTTCATCACAAGCCAACCTTCTAGAATTTTAAACACATTTTTAAATTTATCATCCAACGGATTATTAGAACACTTAGGAGTTACCCTAACAGAAACCTTAATTGGTTTCATTTCTGGTGTTCTCTTAGGAATTGCCATTGCCATCTGCCTATGGTGGTCTCCATTTTTATCAAAAGTGTCAGAGCCATACTTGGTAGTATTAAATAGTCTGCCAAAAGTTGCACTTGGCCCAGTCATTATTATTTGGGTAGGAGCAGGAATGGGAGCTATTGTCACAATGGGGCTTGCAATTTCCTTAATTGTAACCGTGTTGGAAATTTTAAATGGCTTTTTAAATACAGACAAAGAATTAATCAAAATGGCACAAACTTTTGGAGCAAGCAAGCTTCAAATTTTAACTAAAATTGTTATTCCTGCTAATATTACCACCTTTTTTAACTCATTAAAAGTTAATATTGGCCTATCTTTAGTAGGAGTTATCACAGGAGAATTCCTAGTATCTAAAGCAGGACTTCGGATATTTAATCGTTTATGGAGGTCAGGTATTCCAATTAGACTTAGTTATGACAGGTGTCATTATTCTAGCAATCATGGCTGCTGTTATTTATGAAGCAATTATACTTCTAGAAAAATTTGTGATGAAGAAAATGTCAAAGAAAGGATGAAAAACTTGAAAAAATATTTAATTACTATTTTAGTTATTGTAGTAGTAGCTGCTGTTATAACAACTTGTATACTACTAAATAAAAAAGAAGATACAGCAGAATTAAAAACAATTCGTGTAAACGAAGTAACACGTTCTGTATTCTATGCGCCACAATATGTAGCTATTAACAATGGTTACTTTGAAGAAGAAGGTCTAAAAATAGAACTAACGACTGGTCAAGGAGCAGACAAAGTAATGACAGCAGTGCTAGCAAATCAAAGTGACATTGGATTTGCGGGACCAGAAGCAGCTATTTATGTATATAACGAAGGAAAAGAAGATTATGCACAAGTATTTGCGCAAATGACACAAAAAGATGGCTCTTTCTTAGTTAGTAAAGAAAAAACAGACAAATTTAGTTGGCAAGATTTAAAAGGGAAAACTGTTATTCCTGGAAGAAAAGGTGGCGTTCCATACATGACATTTGAATATGTACTTAAGAAAAATGGATTGAACCCACAAAAAGATTTAGTATTAGATGATAGTATTAAATTCGATTTAATGGCAGGAGCTTTTGCTGGAGGAGATGCAGAGTATGTAACACTATTTGAGCCAACAGCTTCCATGACAGAAGCAGCTGGAAAAGGATATGTAGTAGCTTCAGTAGGAGAAGCATCAGGAGAAATACCATATACAGCATATTTTGCTAAGAAAAGTTATATGGAACAAAACTCAGATGTCATTCAAGGATTTACAAATGCAATTTACAAAGGAGAAAAATGGGTAAAAGAACATACAGCAACAGAAATAGCAGAAGCAATAAAAGACTTTTTCCCAGATACAGATGTTGAAATGCTTGCAACCGCTATTCAAAGCTATATGGATATTGATGCTTGGAAAAGTGATCCTATTTTGAAAAAAGAATCTTTTGACTTACTTCAAACTGTTATGAAAGAAGCAGGAGAATTAGAAAAAGAAGGAGACTATGACAAAATAGTAAATAACAGTTATGCTAAAAAAGCAATTAAAGAAGTGAAATAAAAAATGTATAGCTCGTCGACCTATAATAGTCTAAAGACTAGAAGGCCGGCGAATTTTAGTTGATGTTATATAGAGCAAAATCATAACTTATTTATTCTTTAATGCATAATCAATACATCGAATAATCAAAGTATTAACACTGATATTCTCATTTTGTGCAATACTAGCAAGTTCTTCCTTTTGCTTATGAGTTAACCTTAGTGTAATTCTCTCAATTTCATTATCTGCATATGCTTGAGCATCAAATTTTTCCATAATGTCACTCCCTCCTATTGTTTTTCTTAATTATAGGATAAATAGTGCTACAAAATATGCCATTATTTAATATGACGTCACGTAACTTGACATCACAAAATGATTGTAGTATAATCCCAGTATGATGAAAGCCGTAAAATTAACTAAAATAGGCGAAATCTAAAATAAAAGGGGGATTAAAAATGGAAGAAAAAAAGAAAGGTTCAAAACTAAAGATAATCATACCAATTATAGTAGCAATTGTAGCATTAGCTATAATAGGAATAGTGACATTCATAATTCCTAAGGAAGGTAAGGAGGAAACACCTAGCAAGAAAGAACTAGCAACAAGCAAATATATAGATTTGAGAGGAATTTACGTTGACAAGTCAGATGAGAAAAAGCATCCAGATGAAGCATTAATCTATGTTTTATACACAGTAAAAAGTGATGACAAAAATATAAAATTCTATACCTATATGGCAAATAATCCAGGTACAGCATTAACTATCAAAATTAATGATACAAATGAATACAAAGATACAATATATAGTAGCCTAGAACAAAACTTTAGAAATACTGGGTATGAGAACTTAAACGACGGACAAAAGGTTTTAGCAGGAACTTCTATGAAATGTATAGGTGCATTTAGAGTTTCAAAAAATGACTTAAAAGAAGGTGGAATTATACAGCTAACGTTAGAAGGTACAGATTCTTTTAAAGAAGTATTTGAATACAAAACAGATGATGTACAATATTTTGAAAATGCAAAAGAACTATTAAAAAATGCAGACAATGAAACATATGAAAAAGCAGAAAAGGTAGAAAAAGAAAAAACAGCAAAAATCAGTTCAAAGTTAGAAAAACAAATATACAATTATTTACAAGAAAATTATTTTCAATGGTATATATCTACCATAAGAATGCAATTAGAATTTGAAGGAAAAAAATTCAAAATAAGTAGTAGTGCAAATGGATCAAATTTAAGCAACGGTGGAACTTATGAGATTAGAAAACAAGTCATATTATTACATTATGATACAGGAAAGACAAACCAGTTACCATATGAATTCAAAAACGGAGAAGTTTCTTTAACAGGAACACCAGAATAATTAAAGGGGAAGAATATGGAAGAACAAGTAAAGCAAGAAATAGAACAAATGAAATGTCTAAACTGTGGAACAACATTAGAAAATGAGCAAGAATTTTGCCCAAAGTGTGGAATAAAAAAAGGAGAAAGAAAAGTCATTCTATGTGCTAAATGCAATTCGGAAATACAAATTGGTCAAAAATTTTGTCCAAAATGTGGCGAAAGAATTAAGATAGAAAACAAAACAGTTATCAGCTCTGTAAAAAATAAATATCAAAGAAAGCTAAAAGGAATTAATAAGAAAAAATTAGGAATTATAGTTGGAACTATTAGCATTTTAATAATATTAGCCTTTGCATTTACAAAAATTTCTCCCAAGATATTTATTTCAATAGATGACTTATTAGCACAAGGGAAGTATGAAGAAGCATACAAAAAAGCAAAAAACGAAGAAAAAGAAAATGTTTATTATGAAAATGCAATTGCTTATGTATCTAGTGAAATTATAGAATCCTATAAAGATCCATCATCTTTTGAGCTAAGAGAAGCATGGGTGGATAAAGTTGAAAAACGCATAGTATTAAAAACGGCAGGAAAAAATAGTTTTGGTGGTATTACTTTTTCATATCAATATATCACATATGATAAAGATGATAACAAATATGAAGTATATTGTTCACTATCAGATTTAGATGAAGAAAAAACGTATAGTTTTGATGACACATCAGACAAAATAGAGAAAATACTAAAAAATGTAGCTAGGGAAACAGTAAAAGAAATAATTCAAAAAGATAGTTGCAAAGTAAGTAGCAAGATAATTGATAATATCAATCATCTTGCAGAACAAAAGTTATTAAGCGATGTAAAACCATTAGAGGAAACAGAAGCAACAGAAAAAATTTAACAAAAGCAGTCAAGGACTTTTTGAAGTCTTTGACTGCTTTTATTCTTCTATATTTTCTATTGCATACAAACAAGCTTCTTTAAGGGAATTGTTATATCAAGAGAAAAAGATATAAATATATGAAAATCTTATAACAAATTTCTTGCAATTTCGACCAAAGAAAACTATAATAAGGATATCCAATAAAGAGAAAAACCTGAAATATAAAAAGCAAATTAACAATTTCTAAATGCTAAAAGCATTTAAGAAATTGTAACATTTGCATAACCATCTTCTACGGAAATTATAACAAATTGTTTCAATAAGTTGTTATAATTTCCTAGAATATAGAAAAGTAAGGGGAAATGAAAATTGCAAGTAATCAAAAGAGATGGAAGAGTAGTTGAATTCAATGTAGAAAGGATTATAAAAGCAGTAACTTTAGCTATGGCACAAACACCAGAGGGAATAGACCTAGATTTAGCAAACAAGATAGCTATATCTGTACAAAAACAATTTGAAGATAAACCACAAACTACAGTTTATGAAATACAAGATGCTGTAGAAAAAAAGTTAATGGCTTCTTCTAGAAAAGAAGTAGCCCAAAGCTATATTACGTACCGATACAACCGAGATATAGCTAGAAAATCTAAAACAAAAGAAGTATTTTTAGATATCATTAGTGCAAAAGCCAATGAAGGAAACAAAGAAACATTTAGTAGAAATACAGACACTCCTACTGGTATGATGATGAAGTTTGCATCAGAAACAACAAAGCCATTTGTAGATGACTTTTTATTATCCCGTGAAGCAAGAGAAGCAGTAAAAAATAATTATATTTTTGTTCATGATGAGGATTATTACCCAACTAAATCCTTAAACTGCTTGCAACACCCCCTAAACAAAATATTAGAAAATGGATTTCATATAGGAACTAGTAGTTCAAGACCAGCACAAAGAATTGAAGCAGCATGCGCACTAGCATTTATCACTATGGGAATTGTTCAAAACGAAATGCATGGAGGACAATCCATACCAGCATTTGATTACTATTTAGCGCCATATGTCAAAATGACCTTTCGTGAAGAAGTAGAAAAAATAGCTGACTTGTTAGGAAAAGACTTATCAGATTTATTAGAGTATCAACCAGAAGAATATCTTTTGAAAGAGTTAAAAACATTAACAGGGGGGAACCGAGATTTACAAGCTGCAATCAATAATACGGTATTTCGTGTACATCAAGCAATAGAAGGCTTTATTCATAATATGAATACTATTCACTCAAAAGGTGGCAATCAAGTTGTAGATAGTAACATTAACTATGGAACAGATACTTCCCCAGAAGGAAGATGTATTATTAGAGAATTATTACTTTCTACAGAGCAGGGAATAGGAAATCAGGAAACACCAACCTATCCAACTCAAATCTGGAAGAAAAAAAGAGGCATTAATTATTTACCAGAAGATAAGAATTATGACTTATATCAATTAGCATGTAAAGTAGCAAGCAAACGATATATGCCAAACTTTTTAAACTTAGATACAAGTTTTAATCAAAATGAAAAATGGCAAGAGAAAAATAGTAATCGTTATCAATATGAATGTGCAGTCATGAGAGGAAGAACTAGGGTGTTTGAAAATAGGCATGGAGAAAAAACAGCGATAGGAAGAGGCAATCTTTCCTATACGACTATCAATTTGCCTAAAATTGCAATTAAATCAGCTATGGAAGCACAAGAAAAGCTTGGCATTTCCTTTGAATTAGGAAAAGGTTCACAAAAAATGATGACAGCTACTTACAAAAAGACAGTTAAAAAAATATTGATACAAAAATTAGAGCAATATGCTGAAATAGTAGGAAAGCAATTATATGATAGATATAACTTCCAATGTACAGCAATTGCCAAACAATTTCCACTTCTTATGTCAGGGCTTTGGGGAGAAAGTGAGAAATTAAAGTCTTTTGATAAAGTTGAAGCAGTATTAAGACATGGAACACTAAGTATAGGATATACAGGGCTAGCAGAATGTCTAATCATATTAATAGGAACTAATCATGGGGAAACAGAAGAAGCACAAAATCTAGGGTTAGAAATAGTTAGTGATTTAGAAGAAATAGCAACACAGCTTTCCGAAAAATACGACTTAAATTTTAATATTTTAGCAACCTCCAACCCAAAATTAGAAGAAAAGTTTTTGAAAAAAGATCAAAGCAAATTTGGAGTGATACTAGGAGTAACAGATAAGGAAGCATATACCAATGGTAACTCTCTTCCAACAGAATATAAAGGAACAATGGAAGAAAAAGCAAAAATAGAAGGACCATATCATAAATTAACCAAAGGTGGCAATAAATTTTGGGCAGAAATGGAAGCAGAAGAAATTGAAAAAACAGAAAGTTTGCAAAAAATAACTGACTTGATAGAAACATACGATATAGGATATACCAGTATTCGAGCAAAAAAATGGAAATGCTTACAATGTGGATATGAAAGTATGCAAAAAGATTTAAAAAACTGTCCTAATTGTGGAGAAAGTTTTTGAGATATAATAAGGGGAGGAAAAGAAAATGAACCAAATTAAAATTTTTGCTTGTCCAACAGCCAAAGAATTTACAAAAGAAGTTTGCGAAAGTTTAGGCTTACCAATGGGAGAGGTAGAATGTTACAAATTCGCAAATGACAACAACTTTGTGCAGTACAAAGAAAGTGTAAGAGAGCAAGACATTTACTTAATCCAAACTACTCAGCCACCAGTCAATGAAAGAATTATGGAATTACTTATCATGGTAGATGCTGCTAAAAGAGCATCAGCAGGAAGAATTAATGTAGTACTACCATATTTTATCTATTCTAGGTCAGACAAAAAAGACCAGCCACGTGTGCCAGTAACAGCAAGGTTATTTGCAGAACTACTAGAAGCAGCAGGAGTAGATAGAGTAATCACATGTGATTTGCACAATCCAGCTATTCAAGCATATTTCAATATTCCTTGTGATCGCTTAACAGGACAACATTTATTACAAGCTTACTTTGATGCTAAAAATATGGAAAATAAAGTTGTTATTGCAACAGATGCAGGAAGTTCTAAAAAAGCCTATAAATACTCTACTTACTTCAAATGTCCAATGGCGTTAATTGATAAAAGAAGAGCAGGAAATGACGATAAAGCAGTTGCAGCAAATATCATAGGAGAAGTAAAAGGACAAACGGCTCTCATCTTTGATGATGAAGTTAGCACAGCAGGAACTATGGTAGAAGCTGCTAGAATTTTACAAGAAAATAGAGCAAAAGAAATTTATGCAGCATGTACTCATGGAATTCTATGTGGACCAGCAATTGACAGAATTGCAAATTCGCCAATCAAAGAATTAGTTGTAACGAATACAGTACCATTAACAGAAGAAAAAAAGATAGGCAAGATAAAAGTATTATCCATTGCACCACTATTTGCAGAAGCAATTAAAAGAGTAAATGAAGCTAAGCCATTAGGAGATTTATTTGAATTTGATAAATAAACATTGACAACCTATTGACAAAACTCATTGATAAAGGTATAATATATGTCGTACGAAGGCTTAAAAACCTTTTACAACAAGAAAATCCCACACGTAAGAGTGTAATTACTGAAGGGAGGGGAATAAAATTATGTCAGAAGTTAAAGTAAATAATGGAAATATAGAAGATGCCTTAAAAAGATTTAAGAGACAATGCGCAAGAAATGGAGTATTACAAGAAGTTAGAAAAAGAGAACATTATGAAAAACCAAGCGTAAAGAGAAAAAAGAAATCAGAGGCAGCAAGAAAAAGAAAATTCTAAGAAAAAATGGGAGGGTTGAAAGTTAGGTAAATAATTTTCAACCCACTTTTTGAAAAGGAGAGATAAGTATGCTAAAAGAAAAGTTATTAGAAGATTTAAAAGTATCTATGAAAGATAAAAATGTAACTCGTAAAAATGTAGTACAAATGGTAAGAGCAGCAGTATTGCAAGTTGAAAAAGATAAACAAATAGAGGTAACAGATGACCAAATTGTAGAAATTATAGCAAAAGAAGCGAAAAAGAGAAAAGATTCAATTAGCGATTATGAGAAAAGTGGAAGACAAGATTTATTAGACCAAATTAAAGAAGAAATTAGCATGCTAGAAGAATATTTACCAGAACAATTATCTATAGAAGAAGTAGAAGCAAAGGTAAAAGAAATTATTACAGAACTTGGTGCAAGCTCTATGAAAGAAATGGGAATGGTCATGAAAACTGCCAAAGAAAGATTAGGAGCATCTGCCGACGGAAAAACAATTAATGATGTAGCGAAGAAGCTATTAAGTTAAAAAATATTAAGCTTTAGATTTAAAAGATCTAGAGCTTTTTTCTTGGTGATTTCAAAAAAAGTAACATGACTAATAAAAAAATAAATGTAACTATTGACATCTTATTGTATATATTGATAAGATGTGCTAGAATAACGTATATGTAAATAGCATATAAATTTTAAAAGATGATGCATAAGATGAACTAAAAATGTAAAGACTAAAACAAAAGAGTGTTGGTTTAGGGACGTATCTCTAGCTGATACTTTGAAAA